>NZ_JBFUIT010000167.1:0-8577 GCF_056401735.1 Luteibacter sp. P4_D7_3 | reverse complement strand
CTGCATGACCCTGTCCGTCGGCATGCGCGCGCCCTCGCAGGCGGAACTCACGGGCGATCTCGCCGATTTCCTCGCCGAGCGAATGCCCGACGAGCTCCGCTACACCGATGCCGACCTCGTTCCTGCTAAGCGCGTGGGCGAAATCGATACGGCAGCCCTGAACCGTCTACGCCAGGCCCTTCCCTTCGCGGCGGCGCTGGACCGCGACCTGCTGGCCGATTGGTTCGGTCGCTTCATCACCCGCTATCGCAACGCCCAGGTGCCCGCCGCACCGCCGAAGGCCAGCACCGCCGCCGCGCTCGACAAGGCTCTCGACGGGGGAGCCGCCCTGGTCCGCCATCCCTTCGCCCGCCTCGCCTGGGTGCGCGGCAAGAAGGACGCCACGCTATACGTGAGTGGGCACGCCTACCCCTGCCCGGTCGATCTGGCCGAGCGGCTTTCGGCCGAACGCGAGTTTCGCCTCGAAGGGGCGACCTCCCCCGCCGGGCGCGAGGTCCTGCTGGCCTTGGTCAACGAGGGCCAGCTGATCGTCCGCAAGGGTCGCCGCCGGTGACCGACAAGGCGGACACGGCGCTGACTGTCGAGGACCGTGCCGGCCTCGAGGTTGCCCATGTCCGCCTGCTGGCCCAGGCCAGGTACCGCGTCGCGATGTATCTGCCGCGCATGGAGCCGGGGGTCCTGGACAGCGACGCGATCCTCGCCGAACTGCGCCGGATCGCGACGAGCGGTCGACCGGCCCAGATCCGCATCCTGACCCACGATGCCGAACAGGCCCACCGCGAGGGGCATCGGGTGATCGCCCTTGCCCAGCGCCTGCCGACCGCCGTCTCGATCCGTACGCCGGTGGACGAAACGCACCTCGGTTACGCGTCGGCGTTCATCTGCGATACCACCAGTGGCTTCCTGTTCAGACCCGTGGCCAGCAGGTACGAAGCACGCGGCGACCTCGACGCGCCAGGAGAGACCTCTCGCCTGATGGCGTATTTCGACGAARTCTGGGAGCGGGCCGAGCCGGCATGGCAGATAAGACCACTCGGGATCTGAAAGGCATACGAAACGTGAATCCGGGTTGGCGCGTCGCAACAGCACGGAGCTATACTTAACGGATTCTTATGCCGCGGCGCGTCCCCACGAGTCCAGCGGCAGCCCGTCCTTTTCGTGTGTGCCGGTGGTGACGTGAGCGCAAACCTGATCCGCGAGTTTTCCGAATCCTCCCAACTCGCCGGCGGCAACGCCGACTACGTAGAGCAAGTCTACGAAGCCTGGCTAGCCGATCCCGGCTCCGTCACGGGCGAATGGGACACTTATTTCAAATCCTTCAAAGGTCGCGAGGCCGGTGATGTCGCCCATTCCGGCGCCATTGCCCGCATCGAAGCCGCGCAGAAACAGCGCCGCACGGCTGCCCCGGCACCCGCCGCAGGCTCCGCGGACAATGCCTACGCGCAGAAACAGGCCGGCGTGCTCCGCCTGGTTACGGCCTACCGCTCGCGCGGCCACATCGCGGCGCAGCTGGATCCCCTCGGCCTGACCGTCCCGGACATCGACACCCCCGACCTCGGCCTGGCCTTCCACGGCCTTTCCGACGCCGACCTCGGTACCGAGTTCGACGCCGGCACCTTCGCCGGTGGCGGCCAGCGCATGCCCCTGCGCGACCTGCTCGCGAAGCTGAAGCACATCTACACCGGCACCATCGGCGCCGAGTTCATGTACATCTCCGACTACGACCAGCGCGCGTGGATCTATTCGCGCCTGGAAAAGGCGGCCGGTTCCCCGGGCCTGCAGAAGGCTGAGAAAGTCCGTGTGCTTGAAGCCCTCACCGCCGCTGAAGGTCTGGAGCGTTTCCTCCACACCAAGTACGTCGGTCAGAAGCGCTTCTCGCTCGAGGGCGGCGAAAGCATGATCCCGATGGTCGATGACATCGTCCGTGCCGCCGGCGACAACGGCGTCAAGGAAGTCATCATCGGCATGGCCCATCGCGGCCGCCTCAACGTCCTGGTCAACATCCTCGGCAAGGCGCCCTCGCAGCTCTTCAACGAATTCGAAGGCAAGTTCGAGCACGACGACAGTCCGATGCACACGGGCGACGTGAAGTACCACCTCGGCTTCTCCGCCGATGTCAAAACGCCGAACGGCGGCGTCCACGTCGCGCTGGCGTTCAACCCGTCGCACCTGGAAATCGTCAATCCCGTCGTCGCCGGTTCCGTGCATGCGCGCCAGTCGCGCCGCCGCGACACCGCCCGCGAAAAGTCGATGGCCCTGCTGATCCACGGCGACGCCGCCTTCGCAGGTCAGGGCGTCAACATGGAGTTGATGCAGATGTCGCAGGCCCGTGGCTTCGCCATCGGCGGCACGCTGCACCTGGTCATCAACAACCAGGTCGGGTTCACCACGTCCAAGCGCGAAGACGCTCGCTCGACGCTGTACTGCACCGATCTGTCGAAGATGGTCAACGCGCCGGTCTTCCACGTGAACGGCGACGACCCGGAGGCCGTGATCCAGGTCACCCGGCTGGCCTATGAGTTCCGCAAGCAGTTCAAGAAGGACGTGGTCATCGACCTCGTCTGCTATCGYCGCCACGGTCACAACGAGGCCGACGAGCCGGCAGCGACCCAGCCGCTCATGTACCAGGTCATCCGCAAGCGCCCGACCACCCGCGACCTTTACGCGCAGGCGCTGGTAAAGTCCTCGACGATCGCTGCGGACGACGGCCAGAAGATGCTCGACGATTACCGTGCCCGCCTCGAAAAGGGCGAGCCGTTGATCGCGATCGATCCGAATCCGACCCGCGACATCCCGGTCGACTGGAGCCGTTTCCAGAAGACCAGCCTGTCGATGGAAGTGAACACGGGCGTGCCACGCGAACTGCTGGCCAAGGTGTCCGACGTGCTCCTGGCGATTCCCGCCGACGTCACCCTGCATGCCCGCGTCGCCAAGATCTACGACGACCGCCGCAAGATGGCCGCCGGCGAACTGCCGGGTGACTGGGGCTTCGCCGAGAACCTCGCCTACGGCACGCTGATCGCCGAAGGCAACGACCTGCGCATCGTCGGCCAGGACGCCGGCCGTGGCACGTTCTTCCATCGCCACGCCGTGCTGCACGACCAGTCCAGCGACGATACCTTCATGCCGCTCTCGAAGGTTCGCGCCGATGCCCGCGTCGACGTGATCGACTCGCTGCTCTCCGAAGAAGCCGTCATGGCCTTCGAGTACGGCGAAGCCACCACCTCGCCCGACCAGCTCACCATCTGGGAGGGTCAGTTCGGCGACTTCGCCAATGGCGCCCAGGTCGTGATCGACCAGTTCATCAGCTCGGGTGAAGCGAAGTGGGACCGCCTCTGCGGCCTCACGCTGCTCCTCCCACATGGTCAGGAAGGCGCCGGCCCGGAGCATTCCTCCGCGCGTCTGGAGCGTTTCCTCCAGCTGTGCGCGCTCGACAACATGCAGGTCTGCGTCCCGACCACACCGGCGCAGGCCTTCCACATGATCCGTCGCCAGCAGGTGCGCCCCGTGCGTAAGCCGCTGATCGTGATGACGCCGAAGTCGCTGTTGCGCCACAAGCTGGCGGTGTCCTCGCTCGATGAACTGGCCAACGGCAAGTTCCAGCTCGTCATCGGCGAACACCGCGACCTGCCGGCCAAGAAGGTCAAGCGCGTCGTTCTGTGCTCGGGCAAGGTCTACTACGACCTCCTCGAGGACGCCGACAAGCGTGGCCTGACCGACGTCGCCATCGTGCGCGTCGAGCAGCTCTATCCGTTCCCGCGCCCGGAAGTCTCGGCCGAACTGGAAAAGTTCGCTTCCGCCAAGGAAGTGGTCTGGTGCCAGGAAGAACCGATGAACCAGGGTGCATGGTTCCAGATTCGTCACCACCTCCAGGCCTGCATCGGTTCGAAGCAGAGCCTGTCCTATGCAGGACGCTCGCGTTCGCCGTCGCCGGCTCCGGGCCATCTCAATACCTATATCGCCGAACAGACGGCGCTCGTCGAGCAAGCACTCGTCGCGCCAGTCGGCACCGATCACGCAGCGGAGTAAGGCAAGCATGTCCATCGAAGTCAAAGTCCCGGTCCTGCCCGAGTCGGTCTCGGACGCGCTCATCGCCACCTGGCACAAGAAGGCCGGTGATGCGGTCAAGCGTGACGAGAACCTGCTGGACCTCGAGACCGACAAGGTCGTGCTCGAAGTGCCCTCGCCGGTTGACGGCGTGCTGAAGGAAATCCGTTTCGAGGAAGGCTCCACGGTGACCAGCAGCCAGGTCATCGCCGTGATCGAGGAAGGCGCCGCCGCTGCCGCGCCCGCCCCGGCTCCCGCTGCTGCCGCCGCTGAAACGCCGAAGGCCGAGAAGACCGAAGCCGCCGCCCCGAAGGGCGTCGACGAACTCTCCCCGGCCGGCCGCCGTGTCGCCGTCGAAGAGAACATCGATCCGTCCAAGGTCGCCGGCACGGGCCGCGACGGCCGCGTGACCAAGGAAGACCTGGTCAACGTCGGCAAGGGTGGCGCTGCCGCTCCCGCCGCCGCACCGGCACCGGCCGCCAAGCCGACCCCGGGCAGCCGTCCGGAAGAGCGCGTGGCCATGACGCGTATCCGTACGCGCATCGCCGAGCGCCTGATGCAGTCGAAGAACTCGATCGCGATGCTCACCTCGTTCAACGAAGTGAACCTCGCCGAGGTGGTCAAGCTGCGCAAGGCCCTGGGCGAGCAGTTCGAGAAGGCCAACGGCGTCAAGCTCGGCTTCATGAGCTTCTTCGTCAAGGCGGCCACCGAAGCCCTCAAGCGCTACCCGGTGATCAACGCCTCGGTGGATGGCTCGGACATCATCTATCACGGCTACCAGGACATCTCGATCGCCGTGTCGACCGAGAAGGGCCTCGTCACGCCGGTTCTCCGCGACGTGCAGGACATGTCCTTCGCCGACGTCGAGAAGGGCATCATCGGTTACGCCAAGAAGGCCCGTGACGGCAAGCTCGGCCTGGACGACCTCCAGGGCGGCACGTTCACCATCACCAACGGCGGCACCTTCGGTTCGCTGCTCTCCACCCCGATCGTGAACCCGCCGCAGAGCGCCATCCTGGGCATGCACACGATCAAGGAGCGCCCGATCGTCGAGAACGGCCAGGTCATCGCCGCGCCGATGATGTACATCGCCCTGTCGTACGACCATCGCATCATCGATGGCAAGGACGCCGTGCTCTTCCTGGTCGACATCAAGAACCAGCTGGAAAACCCGCAGCGGATGCTGCTCGGCCTTTGATGGTCGGTTGATTCATCAATGTGAAGGCGGGAGTCGAAAGACTCCCGTTTTCATGTTCCGACCCCATATTGGCGGTAGCAGAATCCCGCCGTTTCATCCGGAGCAAACCTAATGAGCGACAAGTTCGACGTCATCGTCATCGGTGCGGGCCCCGCGGGCTATGTGGCCGCGATCCGCGCCGCGCAGCTGGGCCTCAAGACCGCCGTGGTCGACGCCTTCGTCGGCAAGGACGGCAAGGCCGCCCTCGGCGGTACCTGCCTCAACGTCGGTTGCATCCCGTCGAAGGCGCTGCTGGATTCGTCCAAGCAGTTCCACAACCTGACGCACAACTTCAAGGATCACGGCATCACTGCCGAGAATCCGCAGATCGACATTGCGACCTTCATCGGCCGCAAGGACAAGATCGTCAAGCAGTTCACCGGCGGCGTGACCATGTTGTTCAAGGCGAACAAGGTCACTTCGTTCTTCGGCAAGGGCAAGCTGCTCAAGGGCAACCAGGTCGAAGTCACCGGCAACGACGGCGCCGTCCAGACCATCTCGGCCACCAACGTCATCCTCGCCTCGGGCTCGGTGCCCATCGAGCTGCCGTTCGCGAAGTTCGACAACACGCACATCATCGACAACACCGGCGCGCTCGACCTCACCGCCGTGCCCAAGCGCATGGGCGTGATCGGCGCCGGCGTGATCGGCCTCGAGCTCGGCAGCGTGTGGAAGCGCCTTGGTTCCGACGTCACCGTGTTGGAGGCGCTGCCGAAGTTCCTCGCCGTGGCCGACCAGGACATCGCCAAGATGGCCGCCCGCGAGTTCGCCAAGCAGGGCCTGGACATCAAGGTCAACGCCAAGGTCACCGCCGCCGAGGTCAAGGGTGACGAAGTCCATGTCAGCTACACCGATAAGGACGGCGCGGCTCAGTCGCTCGTCGTGGACAAGCTGCTGGTCGCCGTCGGCCGTCGCGCTTACACCGCCGGCCTGCTGGACGACGACACGGGCGTGAAGCTCGACGAGCGCGGTCGCATCGTCGTCGACGAGCACAACCACACCGGCGTCGATGGCGTCTGGGCTATCGGTGACGCCGTGCGCGGCCCGATGCTCGCGCACAAGGGTTCCGAGGAAGGTGTCATGGTCGCCGAGCTCATCGCCGGCAAACCGGGCCACATCAATCTCGACACCGTGCCCTGGGTCATCTACACGGAGCCGGAAATCGCCTGGGTCGGCAAGACCGAAGAGCAGCTCAAGGAAGAAGGCATCCCGTACAAGACGGGCGCCTTCCCCTTCGCCGCCAACGGCCGMGCCGTGGCGATGAACGAAGGCATCGGCCAGGTCAAGATGATTGCCCACGCCGAGACCGACCGTATCCTCGGCGTGCACATGGTGGGCCCGGTCGTCTCCGAGCTGATCCACGAGTGCGTCGTGGCGATGGAGTTCWAAGGCTCGTCGGAAGACCTCGCCCGCATCGTCCACGCTCACCCGGCCCTGTCGGAAGTGGTGCATGAGGCGGCCCTGTCGGTCGACAAGCGCGCCATCCACAAGGGCAACTGATCGCCTGCGTGACAAGAAGCCCGCCCCTGCCGCACGCATGGGCGGGCTTCGTCGTTTCAGCGTTGGCGACGCCGTGCCCGGTAGGAGCCGATTCATCGGCGATCCCTAACCGTGTCGCAAGCACGCATCGCCGATGAATCGGCTCCTACCAAGGCCAGACATCGAATACATCGGAGATCTCCCCATGCGTGACATCAAATCCCTCTGCGTCTACTGCGGCTCCAGCAGCGGCGGCAACCCGGAATATACCGAGGCGGCAACAGCCTTCGGCACGCGCCTGGCGAAGGAAGGCATCGCCCTGGTCTACGGCGGCGGCAAAGTCGGCCTGATGGGTACCGTCGCCGATGCCGTGCTTGCGGCAGGTGGCCGCGTCATCGGTGTCATCCCGCGCCAGCTGGTCGAGAAGGAAGTCGCTCACACCGGCCTCTCAGAGCTTCAGGTCGTCGAGACCATGCATGAGCGCAAGACGCGCATGTACGAGCTCTCCGATGCGTTCGTCGCCCTGCCCGGCGGGTTCGGCACCATGGACGAAATGTTCGAGATGCTCACCTGGGCGCAACTCGGCCTGCACAGCTACCCGTGTGCCTTCCTCGACGTGCGCGGCTTTTACGCAGGTCTCTCCGCCAGCATGGACCATATGGTCGCCGAGGGCTTCGTCAAGAAGAACCAGCGCGAACAAGTCTGGTTCGGCGCCAGCATCGACGCCTTGTTCGACTGGATGAAGCACTACGAATCGTCCTACACGCCGAAGTGGATCACCTCCGACGCCGTCTGAGGTGACAACCTCGAACAACCTGCTATGGCGCGTCGACCATGGGACCATCCGCCTGATCGACAGCACGAAGGGGTTGGGGCACGACGTTGTTTCAAAGCTTTCGGACTGACTGATTCGGGCTACGGCGACGCCGGCAGGGTCGATCGGGCGGTCGGGATCACTCCTAAACCCTTGTCGAAACAGGTATCGACCGTGTCACCATTGATACCACCGCGCTGGACGGTAGAATGTCCCTACGCCAGAGGCGCAACGCGCGACGTTTTTACGTCACCGCAGCATTCGAGACGGGCGCCTGGAAGGCGTACGTCATCAAGGACAACACATCGGGCCTGGTCCCGGGGGAAAGTGAATGGCTCGTATCCTGATCGTCGACGATTCGCCGTCGCAGTTGCTGGGCATCAAGCGCATCGTCGAGAAACTGGGCCATGAGGCCATCACGGCCGAGGACGGCGCGCAGGGTGTGGAAGTCGCCAAGCGCGAGATTCCCGACCTGATCCTGATGGACGTGGTCATGCCGAACCTCAATGGCTTCCAGGCCACCCGCACGATCAGCAAGGAAGAGACGACCAAGCACATCCCGATCATCCTGGTGACCACCAAGGACCAGGACACGGACAAAGTCTGGGGCCTGCGCCAGGGCGCCAAGGACTACGTGGTCAAGCCGATCAAGGAAGAAGAGCTGGTCGCCGCCCTGAAGGAACACCTGCCAAAGTGAGGTAGGTGCATCGGCGGCGCAGCCACAACGACTACCCTTGCCGTGGGTCGAACCCGGGGAACGCGTCCTTGAACTCCGCGTACGCCGCTTTCTCCTCATGGGTTTCAGGTACCGGCACACGGATTTCCAGCACGACGATCTGGTCGCCCGGCTCCGAGCCCGGCAGGCCGCGCCCCTTCAGGCGCAGCTTACGGCCCGATTGCGAGCCGGCGGGAATACGCAGGTCTACGTGACCACCCAGGGTCGGGACCGGCACCGTGGCGCCCATGGCGGCCTCCCAGGGCGTAATCGGAAGCGTATGGG
>NZ_JBFUIT010000166.1:0-8672 GCF_056401735.1 Luteibacter sp. P4_D7_3 | reverse complement strand
ATCACTGCCACATCATGGAGCACGAAGACGGCGGCATGATGCAGGTGATCCAGGTGGTGCGTCCCGCAGAGTACGAGGAGGCCGTGAAACTCGAGCCACTGGGCGGCATCTACGGCGACAACCAGATGTGCACGTACCTGCGGAACACCGGTGGCAATCCGCTCACGCCTCCCTCGGATGCAAGCCGACCGCTGGGGCCAACGCCTGGGGGCAGGCCATGAAGCGGCGTGCGGCGTACGTCGGCATGGGGCTGGCACTCGCGCTTGCGGGACCGGTGCAGGCAAGCAACGGACGCTACCCCAGCCTGGGCATGGACTACAGCACGGCCATCCAGTACGACTTCAACAGCTTGCGCGTGCCAAACCAGCCGCATACCGTCACCACCAACGGTTACTTCGACATCACTACGGCGGTGCACTTCCGCCTGACCACGATTGACGAGATCTGGGTAGGCACCGAGGTCAGTCCGGTGACCGACACGCGCCCCGGTGAGCGTCGCTGGCTCGGGGGCACCGGCCTCAACGTCACCGACGTGAACTGGTATCACCAGGGCTATGTCTCGTCGTTCCGGTTGGGCAAGTTCGATGTGCCGTTCGGACGCGCACAGGACGCCGCACCGGGACTATATACCTCTGATTTCGTCGCACCGTACGCGCTGGGAGGGATGGACGGCGGCACATACGAATACCGCTTTTATACGGACAACTGGGGCACCATCGCGCCGAGCCTGAGCGTCTACGCCGCCGATACCTCGGTGCTTAGCCGTTCCTTCCTGCGCCCGTCGCAACAGGCGCGTCGTTCGGATGGCGGCGCGACCAACACGGGCAAGCCCAACAACGCCGCCGTCGTCGTTAACTGGCGTGCGCCTGCGGCCATTCCATTCCTGGAAGTGCAGGTGGGCTACATGACAAACCACAAAGGCGATATCTCCGCTGCGTCGCCTACGGCGGCGAACGAGCAACTGCGTGTGGCTTCCGTGCGTTACATGATTCCCTTCGTGGCCACGACCGTCCTCGGCCCGACGCTGGCCGGTCGCTACCTGGACCTCGTGCCCTTCGTCGAATACGTGAAAGTGCATAACGAGAACGGCACGCCCGGTTTCGACACCGAATACCTGACCACGTCGCTCACGTTCGACGCCGGTCGCTTCGTCTATGGCCTCACGCACACGAACAAGCAGATTTCCCCGAGTGGCGGACCGCGTACCAACGAGTACCTCACCGAAGCCAGCATGGTCTACCACGTCACCGGTCTGGTCGACCTGGCATTGTCCGGCGGCAGGTCGCGCCAGGGCGGGCAGAACTCAAACCTGCTGGGTGTGTCGATCACGCTCAACGGATCCTTCTGATGCGCCGCCTCTGTATCCTGCTCGCCACCTTGTGCCTGGCCGCCTCGGTGGGCCACGCGGCGAGCCCCGCCGTCGGTGGTCCGTTCCAGCTGACCGATCAGGATGGCCATGCCGTGACGCAGGCATCGTTTGCGGGACGGCCACTGCTTCTCTATTTCGGATACACCTCCTGCCCGGACGTGTGTCCGGTGGACCTCGCGAAGATCGTGAAGATCGCGGGTGCCGTGCATCAGGCAAGCGGGATGACGGTCACGCCGGTCTTCGTCACGATCGACCCCGAACGGGATACGCCGACCCGGCTGCAGGCCTATGTGCGTGCCTTCGGCAATGACGTGGTCGGCCTGACGGGCACGACCGCCCAGATCGATGCGATCACCGATGAGTACCACGTCTACTTCAAGAAGGTGCCCGTCGATGGCGGCTACCTGATGGACCACTCGACGATGCTCTTCCTCGTCGGTTCAAACGGCGCTTACCTCGATCACTACGGGCGCAAGCTGCCCGAAGAGGATGTGGTCAAGCGCGTCGTCGCGACACTGCATGGCTCGGGCACCTAAGGCCATGCGGTGCTTACCCACGCCAAGCACGGAGGTTCCATGAAACACAGCGGCTCTTTGTGGGAGCCGCTTCAGCGGCGATGCTCCTGCTCTTCAATCCCAGAACGCCTCAACAATGCGATCGTTCGGCCCCAGAATAAGCGTCAACCTGTTCGGGTCCGTGTCCAGCTTGCGAATACCATCATTCTCGCGCAGCACGCGCGTGCTTGCCGGCAGGTCCTCTTCGCGCACCGCATCCTTGCCTCCGGCGGAGCCGCCCTTGGGCACAAAGGTCTTGCCGACGCAGTTCGAACAATCCACCTCGCGCCCCTGCGCTTCCGCATAGCCGGGGAGCTGGCTGAGCTTCACCGTGTTCGTGGCGCTGCGCACGCGGATGCCCTTGTAGGGGTGTCCGGGCTCGATCACGAAGATGGCCTCCATGGGGCCGAATTTCGTGGCGCTGGAAGCATCGTCCGGCGCGCGGGCGACAAACAGCAGGTCGAGCATCCCGTCGGCCGAGGGCCCTCGGGAGATGGCGACGAGTTGTGGATCGCTCCAGTTCTCCGTGCTGCTCAGGCCCCGTACGCGAACGATGTCGAGCTCGGGCGCGTGGGTACTGCGTATCAGTTCCACGCTGCTGACCTTGAACAGCGGTTTGATCGCATCGTCGCCCGCTTCCTGCTCGCTGGCCGGTTCCGCCGAGGACGGGGCAGGGGCCTGCTGCGCCGTCGCACCCGGGGCGCTCTGGCCGATGGCCAGGGCGTGCGGTGCAAGCCACAGGCAGCCCGCGGCAACTACGAAAACGAGTTGACTCTTTGCATTCATGACGCACTCCTCACCAGCATGTCGTCGTCGAGGACTGTCTCRAGCCGGTCCAGCGCTTCGAGGATCACGTCCGTGGGTACTTTCTGAACCAGGTCGCAGAACGAGGTCCGGGTGGTGGCGAAACTGCCGTTCTCCGTCAGCTTGTTGATCGGCGAACCGCCACCGCACACGGCGAAATAAGCGCATTCGGCCTTGCATGCGGCCACGCCGGCGGCGATGTCGCGGTGCATGGCACGCATGGCGTCGCTCTGACGCATGGACTCGAGCGAATCGGTGTGGATGTTGCCGACGATGAAGTCGCCGTAGTCGGCGTTTTTCAGCCCCAGCAGCTCGGGGGAGAAACTCGATACGTTGCCGTGGCAGTCGACGTTGACCATGCCGAACGGCTGTACCTGCGAGTTTTCGCCGGCTGCCTCGTCCGGCCTCAGGATACGCGTGAGCATGCTGTCGATCTCGCGCAGGAAACGAATGCCGGCACTCTCCCGCGATTTCCGCCAGAAGGTGCTGAGGAAGGTGCGGAAGCGTGCCGCGGCGTCCTCTTCGGAGAACAGCTCGGAAACGTGATCGCCCTCGGATTCCTCGACGTTGAAGCATACGTCGGTGATGCCGGCATCCCTGTAGAACGCGAGCATCTCGTCAGGTGCCCGAAGGCCTCGCGCCGACAGCACTGAAATCACGTGGAACGGGATGCCTTCGTCGATCAGGCAGCGGATGCCAGCGACGGTTTTGTCATAGGTGCCGCGACCCTGTCGCGTAACCCGGTTGGCATCGTGGATCTCGCGTGGTCCGTCGATGCTCACGCCCACGCCGACCTCCCAGCGACGGAAGAGCGCGCACCAGGCCGCGTCGATCAACATGCCGTTGGTCTGGATGGCATGGCGCACTTCGATCCCGGGCGGACACAGGGATGCGATGAGGGAGAACGCTTCCTCGTAGTACGCAACCGGCATCACCAGCGGCTCGCCGGCGTGCCAGATTACCGTAAGCCAGGGATGGGACCAGCCCGAGCCGAACACCGCGGTGAACACGGCGCGTACCGTGTCCAGCGACATCTTCGAGGTGTCGCTACGGCTGGGCAGGTAGCAATAGCGGCAGGCGATATTGCAGAAGGGTGTGGGCTGAAGCACCACGGTATCGATGCATGGCGGAATATCCACCGCGGCTCACCAGTTGTGCCAGAAGTTGTGCCAACCGCCGTTACCCCAGTTGTGCCAGCCATTATCCCAGTTATGCCAACCGTTGCCCCAGTTCCTCCAGCCGCCGTTTCGCCAGCCGCCATTGCGCCAGCCGAAACCGCCGAAGTTCATCCAGGCCAACAACGGGTAAGCCGTTCCACCGGGCTTCGTCRTCCCGGAGGTTTCCGCGGCGATGCTCTCGCGGATGGCGGCGAGCCGGTCAGCCACGTTGAGCGTGACATGCGCGGGGTCCGGGGCGACACGCGAGGGGGGAAGGGTGGTTGCCTGTGCCGAACCAAGGATGGTGGATGCGCCGAGGATGCCGGCAGGAAGCAGAACGGCGAGGGCTCGGCGGGTACGGTTCCAGTCGGACATGGTGAGCTCCATGGCAGATGAGCGGATGTCGTATGCACGTTAGACACTGGTTGCCCGTAAGGCATGAGTAGATCTACGTAATCCGGACGGCCGATGCCTTGTATATAACTGCAAAGTCAGATATAGTAACTGTCAGCAAGCTGCGCCGTGCCGTGCGGCTGCCGGACGGACCGCCGGTTATCCGCAGGTTCTTGCGGATAACCGATCGCGGCCTTCTTTTTAACTACATGTCTGCAATGTCAGATATATCGAAGCCGGACGCCCCATGTCGTCGTCATCCGCAGAGAGTGTTCCCGCGCCGCTTACCGGCGCGCGTTTTGCACTGGGTGCCATCGCGGTTGCCCTTGCCACGTTCATGAACGTGCTCGATTCCTCGATCGCCAACGTGGCCATTCCCACGTTATCCGGCAACCTCGGCGTCTCGGTGGACGAGGGCACGTGGGTCATCACCCTGTTCGCCGCTGCGAATGCCGTGTCCATCCCGCTGACCGGCTGGCTCACCCAGCGGGTGGGGCAGGTGAAGCTGTTCGTTTTCGCCATCCTCGCGTTCACGTTTTCGTCCTGGCTGTGCGGTATCGCACCGACGCTCCCCGTCCTGCTGGCAGCGCGTGTCCTCCAGGGCGTAGCGGCCGGTCCTCTGGTGCCGTTGTCCCAGGCGTTGCTTCTGAATACGTTCCCGAAAGAAAAGGGGCATTCGGCGCTCTCACTCTGGGCGATGACGGCGACCGTCGGCCCGATCGCCGGGCCGGCCCTCGGCGGATGGATCACGGACAGCTACAGCTGGTCGTGGATCTTCTACATCAACATTCCGGTGGGCCTGTTCGCCGCCGGCGTGGTGTGGACGATCTACCGTGATCGGGAAACGCCGACCAAACGCGTTCCGATCGACGTCATGGGACTGGTTTCGCTGATCGCCTGGGTGGCGTCGTTACAGATCATGCTGGACAAGGGCAAGGACCTGGACTGGTTCAGCTCGCCGCTGATCTGCGCGCTGGGCATCTTCGCCTTGATCAGCTTCCTCTTCTTCGTCATCTGGGAACTGACCGAGGAGCGTCCCATCGTCAACCTTCGCCTGTTCGCCGGCCGTAATTTCCTCGGTGGAACCATTGCGATTTCAGTAGCGTACGGCGTTTTCTTCGCCAACCTCGTCGTCCTGCCGCAGTGGATCCAGGGCTTTCTCGGGTATCGCTCGGTGGATGCCGGGCTGGTGACCGCGCCCCTGGGCATCTTTGCCATCATCCTTGCACCGGCGATGGGACGGATCATGGGTAAGACGGATGCGCGCGTGCTGGCGACGCTGGCCTTCATCGGCTTCGCCGTCGTATTTTTCATGCGCGCGCAGTACGACACCGACGTCGATCGGCTGACCCTCGTGCTGCCGACGCTGTTGCAAGGCATTCCGACCGCGCTGTTCTTCGTGCCGCTCACCGCCATCATTCTTTCCGGATTGCGTCCGGACCAGGTGCCGTCCGCGGCTGGCCTTTCAAACTTCGTGCGCGTTTTCGCCGGCGCCGTCGGCACCTCGCTGATCACGACAGGCTGGAGCGACCGGACCGTCCTTCACCATTCGCAGCTGACCGAGCGGGCGACCGCCTATGATCCGGGTTTCCTCGAGTCGATTGCGTCTTTACGCGACACGCTGCATGTGGATACGAACGGTGCGGTGTCGTTCTTCGAGCGAGGTCTCACGGCGCAGGCCACCATGCTCGGGCTCAACGACATCTTCTGGCTGTCCGGCGTGACATTCATCGTGATCATCCCGCTGATCTGGGTTGCCCGATCGACCAGGGGTAGCGGCGGAGCGGCGGCTGCGGCGGCGGGCCATTGATGGATGGTCCATAATCCGGCCATGGACCACTACACGCGCAAGAACTTCGTGCATACCCGGAGCATCGGCTTCCTGTTGGCGAGGGCGCGGAACCTGCTGGCGTCGGAGGTGGACGCCGCACTGAAAGACCTGGACATCAGCAGCCAGCAGATGGGCATCATCGTCCTGCTGAGCAAGGGCACGGCGAGCACGCCCTTCGAACTGTCGAAGCTGCTTGGTATCGATACCGGGCTGATGACGCGGATGCTGGACAAGCTCGAGGAGAAGGGCTTGCTCGAGCGCTCGCGTGACGACAAGGACCGCCGGGTGGTCAACCTGACCCTGACCCGCGCGGGTAGCCGGGTTGCCGACGGCATTCCGGATGTCGTTCCGCCTGTGCTCAACGCCCGCCTCAGGTCGTTCAGCCGTACGGAGTTCGAGGAACTCAAGCGATTATTGGGCAAGTTCATCGGTGAGTGAGACACGTCGACCGTAAACGACCTTATCCCTGACGGGACTTGTGCAGCCGCTCGAGTGCCGCCAGCAGCACGTGCATCGATATGGGCTTGCTGATGTGGGCGTCGAAGCCCGCCTTCATTGCCCGTCTTTCGTCCTGCGGTCGGCCGAAGCCGGTCAGGGCGACCGCCAGGATGCCCCGGTTCACCGGGTCGGCGCGCACCCGTTCGATGAGTTCGTGACCGTCCATGTCGGGCATGCCGATGTCCGATAGAAGGATGTCGTGATCGCCGGAGGCAAGGATCGAAAGGGCCATGACACCCGTATTGGCCGTGGCGACTGTGGCACCCTCCATGCGTAGCAGCTCGGCGAAGGGCTCAAGCAGTTCCTGCGCATCGTCGACGATGACGATGCGGCGCCCTGGCAGCTGCGGCGTCCAACGGGACGCTAGCATCAAGGCAGCTTCGTTCTGGCGAACCGACCTGACCGGAAGGACCACGACGAACGATGCGCCCTGATCGGGGCCCGGCGAGCTGGCGGACACCTCGCCACCGTGCAGGTCGGCCAGTTGCCTGACCAGGGCGAGGCCGATGCCGAKGCCGCCGGTGGTGCGATTCTTCAGGCTGGCGCCGCGCTCGAACATGTCGAACACGCGGCCAACCAGCGAGGGCGATATGCCGATGCCGTCGTCGGTCACTTCCAGCCTTATGTGCTTGCCGGTGCTGCTCAAGGTGGCCCAGATGTGCCCGGTCGCGCGGGTGAACTTCAGGGCGTTGCCGAGCAGGTTCCAGACGATCTGTTCGATGCGTATGCCGTCAGCCGTCATCGTCACATCGGCGTCCGGCAGCGCGAGGCTGAGCGTCACCGAGCGCGCGGCGAGCTCCTCGCGCATGCCATCGGCCACACGCCGCAAGCTGTCGGATACGTTGACCTCGGAGATATTGAGGGCGAGCTTCCCCGTCGTGAGCCGCGAGAGGTCGAGCAGATCGTCGATGATCCGGGCCTGTCCTTCCACCGTCTTACGGATCGCGTCAGCCGAACGTAGTGTGGCGGCATCGTCGGCGACCGTTGCCGAGCGGGCAATGAGCTCCGCGTTCACCAGGATCAGGTTGAGCGGGTGTTTCAGTTCGTGCGACATCACCGCGAGAAATTCGTCTTTCATGAGAACGGCGCTTTGCGCCGCCTCGCGCGAGGCTTTCTCCGCGCGGAGGAGCTCCTCGCGCTCGCGCTCGCGGCGCTTCTCCTGGGTGATGTCACGTGCGATCTTGGCATAGCCGTGAAAGCCACCCTGGTTCAGCGGCGTGGTGATGCCGCTGCAGAAAATGCGCTCGCCGTCGGCGCGCAGGTGCCAACGGTCGTCCGTCGCGCGGCCTTGCGTGCGTGCCTGTTCCATTTCGTCCTGGAACGCACCTTGCGCGCGGTCCTCGGAGGTGAAGATGAGGTTGGCATGACGGCCGATGGCGTCGCTGTCCGAGTAGCGGAACATGCGTTCCGCACCCTTGCTCCACGAGGTGATGATGCCGTCGGGATCGGTGGTGATGATGGCGTAGTCGACGGCGCTGTCGGCAACCAGTCGCATGCGCTCTTCGCTGTTGCGAGCCGCTTCTTCGGCTGCCCGGCGCCGCGTGACCTCGATGAAGGTCATCACGGCGCCTTCAATGCGATCCTCGGCGGTGCGATAGGGAAGGATGCGGGAGATGTACCAGCGACCGTCCTGGCTACCTACTTCACGTTCGATCGTGCGCAGCGCCTGGAACGCCAGGGAGGCGTCGGCGGCAAGGTCGGGATAGTCCAGGCTATGGTTGAGGTCCAGCAGGGACCTGCCGATATCGGCGGGGATCAATCGGAACACATCGGCGGCGCGCGGCGTGAAGCGCTTGATGCACATGTCGCGGTCGACGAATACGGTGGCGATGTCCGTGGAGGCGACCAGGTTGCTCAGGTCGTCGTTGACCTTGGCGGTCTCCTCGACCTTGAGCTTGAGCTCGTGGTTGACGGTGATGAGTTCCTCGTTGATCGACTGGAGCTCTTCCTTGCTGGTCTCCAGCTCTTCGGTCGCCGAACGCAGCTCTTCGTTGATCGATTGCAGTTCCTCGTTCGACGCCTTGAGTTCCTCAGTGGAGGATTCCGACTCTTCGACGGTGGCCTGT
>NZ_JBFUIT010000165.1:0-8689 GCF_056401735.1 Luteibacter sp. P4_D7_3 | reverse complement strand
CCTCATCCACCTTCTCGATCTTCCTATCGTAGGTGTACAGACCATTGTGCTCACCCTCGACATCGGTGATTTGCGTATAGACGCTGCCGGATACGCCAATGCCCGGACCCTTGTCGCGCAGCACGGCCGTGTTGGCGACATAGCCCTCGTTCAACGCGGCGTTGTCTTTCACTTCGCCATACGGGTTGATCGGCGTGTTCGGCCACACATGACCGGGGACACCCAGCGTCAGACCACCGTGCTCACCATCCATCGAGGCTCGCGTCGCATCCGGCGCGGGAAGACCCGGACCCTGGTAATCGTGGATGTCGATAAGATCGCCGGCTTTCGGATCACCCTTGGTGTCGCAGCAGTTGGCACCGCTACGGGCATTGACCAGGCGCGACGGATCGCGCTTCTTGATCTGCATAGCCAACTCGGCAGCAGCCGGAATGCTCCACTGCCCCCAGCCTTCGTTGAACGGAATCCAGCCGATGATCGACGTCTCGCCCTTGAGCTGCTCAACGATGGCCGTGACATCGGTGCGGAAGCCGGCTTYGTCGGCCTCGCTGAGCTTGTCGTTGTGCCCGTTCGGTAGCGCCGGCATGTCCTGCCACACCATCAGGCCGATGCGGTCGGCCCAGTAGTACCAACGCGCCGGTTCCACCTTGATGTGCTTGCGGATCGTGTTGAAACCCAGATCCTTGGTCTTCTGGATGTCGAACTTGAGCGCTTCGTCCGTCGGCGCGGTGTAGATGCCGTCGGGCCAGTAACCCTGATCCAGCGTGCCTAGCAGGAAGGTCGGCTTACCGTTGAGCACGATGCGGTTGAGTCCACCCACCTTCTTGATGCCGATGCTGCGCATGCCGGCATAGCTGGTCACGTCATCGCGCTGGTCACCCTGCGCGAGCGTGGCCTTGAAGCTATAAAGGAAGGGATCCTCAGGGCTCCACAGGTGCGGATGCGCGATGACCAGATGTAGCGGCTTGCCGGCCGGACCGCTCGCTTCGCCCACCGACTTGCCGTCCGCATAGGCGGTGACATGCAGGGTGGCGTTTGCGGCGTTGCCCTGCAGCTTCGACGTCACGGTAAAGGCATCCAGGCTGGACGCCGGCGTGAAGTCCAGCTGCGCCAGGCGGGTCGCCGGCACCGGTTCCAGCCAGACCGACTGCCAGATGCCCGACGCTGCGGTATAGAAGATGCCGTCGGGTTTCAGTCGCTGCTTGCCGACCATGACGTTAACGCCGTCGACCGGCGCATGCACGGCGACGACGATCTCCTGCTGGCCGCTCGGCTGCAGCGCCTGTGTTATGTCCGCACTGAAGGAGGTGTAGCCGCCCGTATGGTGCGCCACTTCCTTGCCGTTGACGTACACGGTGGCATCCTGGGCCACGGCGCCGAGGTTCAGCTGCACGTGCTGGCCGTGCTCCGTGAAGGCGGCCGGGATATCGACGAGCCGCCGATAGACCATAAAGTCCGAATGCTTCTGCACGCCCGAGAGCACCGATTCGATCGGGTACGGGACCAGCACCTGGTCCTTCAGCGCCTTTCCAAAAGACGGTGCACCCTTCCCGTCTGTCGCTGCGTACTGCCACAGGCCGTTGAGGCTCATCCACTGGGGATGTTCGAGCGAGGGGCGCGCCAGTTGCGGGCGCGGGTACTCGGGTAGCGCATTCGTGGGCGATACCTGGGAGGTCCATGGGGTTGCCAGGGGGGCTGCTTTTCCGTTCCAGACGGACCTGTTGTCTGATGCGGCGACAGCCATCGGGGTGACGATTGCGGCTATGGCGAGGGCCTCAAAGCATCGCCGCTGAAGCGGCTCCCACAGGGTCTTTCGTGCGTTGGCTTTCATGCGTTGTTCCTTAAGGGGCGGGGGCTGAGGCCGACATGGAAGGCGGTGCGTCCTTCGGGTCGGCGCCCCAGGTCTTGCTTGGCTCGGGGCCCATCGTGAGTACCAGCGTCGCGCCGTTCGCGATGTCTGCATCGCTGAACCAGGCCTTGGTCCACGGCTTACCGTTGAGCGTAGCGGACTGGATATACATGTTCCGCTCGGCGTTGTTGCGCGCGACGATCTCGAAGACCTTGCCGTTACCCAGGTGCAGACGGACGCTGTCGAAGAGAGGGCTGCCGATGATGTAGTCGGGCGTGGAGGGGTCGACCGGGTAGAAGCCCATGGCGCTGAGCACGTACCACGACGACGTCGAGCCCTGGTCGTCCATGCCGGGATAGCCGTAGCCGGTGGCATCGCTGCCGTACAGGTCGGTGAGAATGCGGCGCGTGAGCGCCTGCGTCTTCCAGGGCTGCCCGCTCCATGCGTAGAGATACGCGGCCTGCTGGTCGGGCTGGTTGCCCTGCACGTACTGGCCGATCACCCCGGTGCAATCGCGGCAGATGCCCTTGGGCGCGTAGGGCGTGTTGAAGAAGGTGTCGAGCTTGGCATTGAACGCATCGCGCCCGCCGAGCAGGTTCATCAGGCCTTGTACGTCGTGCGGCACGAGCCACAGGGTGGACCAGCCCGAGCCTTCCTTCATCATGAAGTTGTAGTACGGCTCGGCCGGATCGAATGGCGAAATCCACTTGCCGTCTTCGGTGCGGCCGCGGAAGAAGCCCACCGAGGGATCGAAGACGTTGCGGTAGTTCGCCGCGCGGCGCTGGAACATCTCGGCATCGTCTTTCTTGCCGACGCGCCTGGCGAGGTCGGCGAGCGCATGATCGTCCCAGGCGTATTCGAGCGTCGTGGCGACACCGGCCTTGCCGCCGGCATACGGCGGGCTGGGATTGCCCGGCGGAACGATGTCCGAGATCCAACCATTCTTGTCGTATTCGGCAAGATAACCGCGCGGGCCCTTCGGGTCGGTGGCGTTCTTGCGCAGCACTTCATAGGCGCCCGCATAGTCGAACGGAATACCGCGCTGCATGGCACCGTCGTAGAGGAAGACGGCATGGTCGCCGTGGAACGAGGTGTTCATGTAACCGTGTTCGCGCGCCCGCTCCAGCTCGGAGCGCATGATGTCCTGCACGACCTTCGGCTGGAGCAGCATGAGTAGCGCGATCTGGTTGCGGCCGGTGTCCCAGTACGGCACAGGGCTGTAGAGATCGTACGCGGCAACCTTGAGTTGGCCGTTGGCGTCGGTGTACTGCTCGCCCTTGCGCGCAACCACGCGCGGACTTGCAAAGGAGTGATACAGCGTCGAATAGAACAGCGCACGCTGCTTCGGCGTACCGCCAGTGACTTCGACACGATCGAACAGCTGAGCCCATGCCGCGCGCGCTTTGGCGTGCACGCTGTCGAAATCTCCCTCCGCCGCATGCAGCCGCTGGTCGGCTTCGTCCGCACTGTGGCCGTGGGCGATCCTCACCAGTACCTGATCGCCGTCCTTGGTATCGAAGGTGACATAGGCGCCGGCATAGTTGCCGGTCACCTTGCGCTGGCCCGTCTGCACGTCTTCATGACCGAGGCCCTCGCCCTTGTCGTTGACGTTGGCGTGGAACGTGCCGAACGCAGCGAAAGGACGCGAGAACTCCGCCACGAAGTACGGACCGTCCGCATCGTGGTTTCCGTGGTTGCCGGTATCGACACCGCGGATCGTGCGGTCACCGACGACTTCCACATCGCCGCCCGCGCGACGAAGATTGACCACAACGTTCGAGCGATGGCTCGCCGGAAAGGTGAAGCGCATCAGGCTGGTCCACTGCGTCACCGTCAGTTCGGCGCGGGTGTGGAACGTGGCGAGATCGACGGCGTAGTAGCCCGGAGAGGCCTTCTCGGTCGACTTGTCGTAATAGGACGCGGCGTAGTCCGGCGGCACGGTCCAGTCGCCCACCACGGGCATGATCATCGGCGCGGCGCGCGCGCCGTACGTCGAGCCACCACCGGTGAAACCGATCATGGCCGGGCGCCCATAGGCATAGGCCACGGGAACGCCCGTGGCAAAGCTCAGGTCCGCATTGATATTGACGGGTGCGGCGTCGGTCGAGCTTTGCGGCAAGCTCGCACCGGGCGAGGTCATGCCCGAATACAGCGGTTCACCGGGGGGCGGCGCATTGCCGATGAACTCCTTCTTATCCAGTGGCGCGGTGCCGACCAGCGGATTGGCTTCGTCGACGGATGAGGTGGCCGAAGCCGCGTGTTTGCCGTTGTCGGCGTGGACCGCGCTGATCGCTCCGAGCGCGAAGACCGAAAGTGCCACCGCGAGAGCGTGGCGACTATGAAGACGTGGGTGCGGGAGATTCATGCTGTTTTCCTGGGGACGGAAACGAAAGCGGGGCCAGGCTATGCACCTGACCCCGCTGGGCCTTCTTTAACCACCATCACCGAACTTGTACGTGATACCGACGTAGTACTGGCGTCCCGCGTATTCGAGGCTGACCAGTCGTGCCGTCGTATCGTTGCCCAGGTACTCGTGCGGCGTCGACTTCGACAGGTTGATCACCGACGCGGTCACGACGAAGTGCTTGTTGAACTCGTAATCACCGTTCAGGTCGATCTGGTGATACGGCGCCGAATAAATCGGCAGGCCCGCCGTCAGACCCTGCATGGTCCGGCCGGTGAAGTTGTCACTGGCGCGAAGCAGCAGACCGTTCTTCTCGTAAAACACCGACACGTTGGCCGCGTACTTGGCGCTGCCGATCAGCTCGGATTTGCCGACCTGCGTGTCGCCCAGGGAAACCGGGGTTTCCGTGGTGTGGTTGAGCGTGTAGTTGGCGATGTAGCCAAAACCCGAATCCCACGTGTGCTGGGTGTAGAACTCGATGCCCTTCGAGGTACCCGAGCGGCCGTTGGCATTGGTGCTGTACTGCATGAAGTTCGTCGGCGTGCCGTTGACGTCCACATTGATGTTGTTGACGGTGACCGGTACGACGAAGTTCTTCACCTTCTTCTGGAACAGATCGATACCCACCACCGAATGCGGTGCGTAGTACCACTCCGTCGCCAGATCGAACTGGGTCGCGGTGAACGGCTTCAGGTCCGCATTGGCACCGCTGCCGTACCAGCCCGGCAGGGGTGAGCCGAACTGCTTGCGATCGTCGTAGTACGCCTGGGTGTAGTTGGTCAGGCTGCCCAACTGGGCAAGATCGGTGTAGTTAGCACGAGCGAGCGCCTGCGAACCTGCCGCGCGAACGACGACGTCGTCCAGGACGTTCCACGCGATATTGAAGCTAGGCAATGCCTTGTTGTAGCGCTTGCGCGTGGTGCTGTTGTCGAACGTCTGCACGACCGCCACCTCGCGTGGCTGGTACTGGAAGTCACCCGGCGCGCAGGCGCCGCCGGCAATATTCTTGCCGGTGGTCGGGCAGATCAGGATGTTGCCGCCCGCGTCGTGGTAGTAGTCCGCGTTGTTGGTAGTGATTTCGTCGGCGACCGTGAGGTCCTGTCCTGTGCTGACGAAGCGCAGACCCACGTTGCCACGGACGGTGCCGGTGTCGAAGTTGGCCTGAACATAGGCCGCAGCGATCTTCTCCTGGATCGAGGACTTGTCATCGGGATGGTTGTAGAGAACCCGGTCGTAGGTCTGGTTGAGATAGTTGTAGTACGCCGGGTAATTGATCGCCGGGAAAGTGCTATCGCTATAGGCCTCGTTGGTCCCGTCGAGCGAATTCGCCTGGAGGAAGCCCGCGGGCAACTGGCCGGCGTTGGGATCGCAGGTCTGGAACTGCAGCGTCGTGCCCTTGCAGTACCAGCGCTGCTCGTTGTTCGTCTGCTCAGCGTGGTTGTCGCGGTACTTGAAACCGAACTGCAGCGACTGGAACCAGGTCGAATCGAAGGCCCAGGTGAGATCGGCCTGGGCGAAGTTCTGGGAGTTGCTGGTATTGACCATGTTGGAACCGGTCGAGCCCAGATCCACCTGCCCCGCGCCGGCCAGCATGTTCTGGAGCACGTCCGGCGAGGCGGTGAGGGTCGGCTTGCCATTGAGGGTCCATGCCGCGCCGTTGCTGCCGTCCACCCACTGTCCATTGACGAAGTTGCGCGGCTTCGCGGCCATGCTCAACTGCACCGACGGACCGCCCGTGGCCCAGGTACGGCCAAAGTTGAACGACCCGCTGAGGCTGCCGCCGTTGTCCCACTCGCCTTCGAGGTTGAGGGTCTGAGAGGTGGCCTTCTCGACGTTGTAGCTGCCATTGAGCCAGGGAATCTCGGTGGAGCAGGTATCCACGGCTTGACGCGCTGCGCCGGTAGACGGGTTGGTCAGCGAATTACAACCCACGCCCTTCGGCGGCAGGACGTAGTTCGCGCCGGTGACGATGGTGTGCGACGGATCGAACGTCAGGCCATTGGGTGCGAGCAACCTGCCCTGCTGGTCCGCGTAATTGCTGTTGCTCGGCAGGCCCCACTCGGGCACTTCCAGCGTGTTGGTGATCTGGGTCTGCTGCCGCTCGAAGCGAAAGTAGTTACCCGTCAGCAGCAAATGGTCGATGGGCTTGAATTGCATGGTCGCCTGGGCGCCCTTGGTCTTCAGGTCCAGCTCGTTACGACTCGTGGAGAACTGCTGCGGCATCCAGTAGCCCGAATCGACCTTGCCACCCTGGTCGACGACACCGCCGCCGGACCACAGGTCGAGATTGGGCGCCACGTCGGGACCGTATGGCTTGCCATGCACGTCCGTCGGCGGCGCGGTACACGTAGCCTGGCTGGTACAGTCGTTGCTCCACCAGTGCCAGCTGTCGGCCTTGGCCGTGTAATCGATATCGCGACGCTTCTGGTACGAACCCGCGACGAGGAAGCCGAACGTCTCGTCCTTGTTCTTCCACGACCACAGGGCCGAGGTCTGCGGGGTCTTCTTGCTGCTGTTGTCCGAGCCCGCGGCATTGATGGACACAAAACCATCATTCGCCTTCATTTCCAGCGGACGGCGCGTGTGCAGGTCGACGTTGCCGCCGATGCCGCCTTCGTCCAGGCGTGCTTCGAGGCTCTTGTAGAGCTTGATCTCGGAGAACATGTTCGCTGGCATCAGCGTGTAGTTGAACGAGCGCGTCAGGCCGGCGGAGGTATCTGCCGAGGCCACGTAGTTGCCGTTCAATTCGGTCAGCGTCAGCTCGGGCGCGAGGCCACGAATGCTGACCGTCTTGCCTTCACCCGATTCGCGACTGATGACCACGCCAGGCACATGCGCAAGCGCATCGGCGATGTTCTTCGCGGGGAACTGCGAGATGTTCTGTGCGTTGATGACCTCGACGATGGAGTTCGCATCGCGCTTGTCCAACACGTTCTGGTCGATCGACTGGCGATAACTCGTGACGACGACGGTGTCCAGATTCGTTGGACCGGCCGCGGTGTCGTTGCTCTGCTTATCTGCCTTCTTTTCCTTATCGTTTTTCGTTGCCGTCGAGCTATCAGTCGTTTGTGCCGGCGCGGGCGCTGTCGTCGTGACGGGCGCGGATGTCTGCGCGAAAGCCGCCGTCGGGACCCCCATGAAACCGACGAACGACAAGGTGGCCGAGGCGAGCGCGGCGCAAAGCGGCTTGCGCTTGAGCATGTGTGGCAGATAAGTCATTTCTTTTTATTTCCCTCAGTGGTGTGCGCCGTTCTTGAAGTCGGCGCGATGATCCCCCGTTACATCACTGCTGCAGATTCGCGACCTATGTCGGCATGCGTCCTCCTTATTTCCCGCATTTCAATCGATCCAAATTTACGGCGGCAGGCGGCACCTGCGGTCGTCAACGATGAGTGGCTCATACCCCTGGATGCGCCGCGGAAAGACCCGCTGCACCGAACGCAGGGCAGCGTTTCCCGTGATTGCCGTCGTCAGTGGACGAGAGGCAACGCAGCGACAGAATCTCTATGTCCGCCTACTGACTGCTAGGCGGAACTCGGCGGCAACGATCCGCGCCGCGGTCAAAAGACCTCATGAACACGGTCACGCGCGCTTCGCGCGGGCTGGTGCTCATGGACGTACAGGTGGTGCTTGCTTTCATGTGGCGGCTTCCCCTTCCCCAAGACAGGCCCGGCGGGAAGCGGCAACGTTCCGGGTGGCGCACGATGCGCACAGCCCTCTGCCCTCCCCACCCCAGTCCAAGCCAATGCACACCTTCGCGGCTGCGACGTGATGCAAATCACACTAGCTTGGATCGATCTAAATCCCCTGGGGACAGATTAAGACGCCAAAGCGATGAGGTGTCACGCTGCGCTGCAAAAATCTTAAGCCGGTTGGTCGTATTCACAACGGGCGTCGCCTGTCGTCGATGCATGCAAGACGACTCGGCCGCCATGGCGGCGGCCGATGCGGGCTTTCTTTTAGTTCTTCGCGGATTACCGGGGCCCGGCCGCTCGGCTTTTGGGCGGGCATTCTTTCGCAACTCGCACCTCGCAACTCGCACCTCGCACCTCGGGCCTCGCACCTCGGGCCTCGCACCTCGGGCCTGGCTCGCCTTCGGCTTCGCGGGCTCGGCTTTGCCGTCGCTTCGTACACTTGGGCGTCTCGCGGGGGAGACCTTGGTGTCCACCCTCGCTGCTCAGACACGTCCTCCGCGTTCGAAAAGGAAGGCCGCTCACGCGGCCCGTGTACCTATTTGGCCTACGGCCGCTCCACTTGTGCGGAACTCGCCTCGAGGGTGGACACCACGGTCTCTCACGACGATACGGTCAGCTGGACGAAGAGCTGGTGTGAGCGTGGCCGCCCAAGCGGACCATTACGGCGGTCGTGCTACGAACATTCCGGCTTGGTGAGACCCTTCCTCGCCGCGGCGCCGCTGCGCGCGGACGATCGCGAGC
>NZ_JBFUIT010000164.1:0-8696 GCF_056401735.1 Luteibacter sp. P4_D7_3 | reverse complement strand
CCGGCCATACGGCGCCCATGCGGTCGCTTGACGATGGTTGGTTCGAATGCATCTGCCCGGCCGAGATAGGCGTGGGTTATCGCTTCCGGATCAATGCGTCGCTGGCTGTGCCCGACCCCGCGTCGAGGCGCCAGCGTGGCGGCGATGTGCATGGCTATAGCATCGTCACCGATCCTCTTGCCTTCGAATGGCGCAATACGGCGTGGAACGGAAGGCCCTGGCGCGAAACAGTGATCTACGAGCTCCATGTGGGCGTGCTCGGGGGATTTCATGGCGTCGAGATGATCCTTCCGCACCTGGTGTCGCTGGGCGTCACGGCGATCGAACTCATGCCTATCGCCCAGTTTCCCGGCGAGCGCAACTGGGGCTACGACGGTGTGCTTCCGTATGCGCCGGCGGACGCTTACGGTTCGCCGGAAGATCTCAAGGCAATGATCGACACGGCGCACGATCTCGGTCTGATGGTCTTCCTCGATGTGGTCTACAACCATTTCGGGCCCGATGGGAATTACCTGGGCGCCTATGCCTCGCGGTTTTTCGACGAGGGCGTGCACACGCCCTGGGGTGCGGCGATCGGTGTCTCATCGCCGCAGGTCGGCGACTACTTCGTCCACAACGCGCTTTATTGGATCCAGGAGTTCCGCTTCGACGGCCTGCGTTTCGACGCAGTCCACGCGATCGGTAATCCCGGCTGGCTGTCGTCGCTGGCCAGCCGCGTCCACGCCGCTGTCGGACCGGATCGCCATGTGCACCTGATCCTCGAGAACGAGGCCAACCAGGCCAACCTGCTTGGCCGCGGTCGCTTCGACGCGCAGTGGAACGACGACTTCCACAACGCGCTGCACGTCCTGCTCACGGATGAGGGCGAGGGTTATTACGCTCATTACCAGGCGCCGATGGACATGCTACTGAGGACGTTGCGCGAAGGCTTTGCCTACCAGGGCGAGTTGATGGGGGCACGTCGCCGCGGCGAACCGAGTGGGCACCTGGCGCCGTCGCGCTTCGTAAACTTCCTGCAGAACCATGACCAGGTCGGCAACCGCGCCTTCGGCGAGCGCCTGACGACGCTGATCGATCCCGCCACGATGGAAGCGGCACTGGCGCYGCTCTTGCTTGCCCCCTTCGTGCCGATGCTTTTCATGGGTGAGGAGTGGGCGAGTCGAACACCGTTCCTGTATTTCACCGACTTCAGCGACGACGAACTTCGTGACGCGGTGCGTGACGGCCGTCGCAAGGAGTTTGCGGCGTTCACCCGTTTCGGAGGCGAGGACATTCCCGATCCGAACGAGTACGACACGTTCACCGCGTCGATTCCGGAGCGCGATATCGCGCACGGTGAGCATCGACGCCTGTTTATCCGTGACCTGATTGCGCTGCGCCACAAATACGTGGCGCCCTACATCGACGACGCACGTAGCCTCGGCGCGATGCCTCTGGGCGAGCACGCCCTCAAGGCGTCGTGGTCGCTCGGCGGCCAGGTTCTGACCGTCTTCGTCAACCTCGGCAACACCGACGTCACCATCGCGCAGCCACCATCGCCCTCGGCGGCGTGGTTGCATGGCGACGCCGCCGAGATTGCCTCTGTATCGCGCGGCCTGCTTCCGGCACGCCGCACCGTTGCCTGCCTGGAGTCCTGAGCCGTGAACGCCCCCCTCGACGATCGTCTCGCCCTGCTAGCGGAACAGGCCGGCGTAGACGTGTATTGGCGCGACGCGCTGGATCGTCCGCAGTCCACGCCGGCCGCCACGTTGCGCGCCGTCCTGCGCGCCCTGGATCTTCCGGCGGATAACGCCGACGACATCGAGGCGAGCCTGCAGCGCATCGAACAGGAGCGTACGGGCCGGCAACCCCCGCGCCTGGTAACCGCTGAAGCGGGCGACCGCTTTGCCTTGCCTGTCGCGCCCCGCGGACGCGTATGGAAGCTGCTCGCCGACGACGGTAGCCTCGTCAGCGAAGGCCAGCTGCCTTCCGGCCAGGGCCAGTTGGATGCGCCATCCGTCCCCGGCTATTACACGTTGTTCCTCGACGAAGACGAAGTCACGCTTGCCGTCGCGCCGCCGCGTACCTTCGGCATCGCCGACATCGCCGCGGCGCGTCGCCCGTGGGGTGTGGCCGTGCAGATGTCGAGCCTGCGTCGCCCGGGCGACGGCGGCATCGGTGATTTCACTGCGCTCGAGACCTGTGCGAAGGCCGCGGCGGAGAAGGGCGCGGACGCGCTGGCGATCAGTCCACTGCATGCATTGTTTGCCGCGGCGCCGGAGCGATACAGTCCCTATGCGCCGTCGAGTCGGTTGTTCCTCAACGGCCTCTACGTCGACCCGGTGCGAACCAGCGGCGAGCAAACCGTGCGTGCCGTGATCGACACGCACAACCTGCGCCAGGAACTCGCCGAACTGGAATGGTTGGACCTGATCGACTGGCCTCGCGCTGCGCGTGCCAGGATGACTATCCTGCGCTCGCTCTTCGAATCGGCCTCGGTCGACCTCGCCCATTCCGAACGCTTCGGTGCGTTCCGCCGCGCTCAGGGCGAGCCGCTGGAACGGCATGCAAGGTTCGAGGCCCTGCATGCCGACTTCAGTGCGCACGGCCGTCCCGGCGGCTGGCAGGGTTGGCCCACCGCGTACCACGACCCTGCGAGTCGTGAGGTGGCTGCGTTTGCTCGTGAGCATTCGCGGGAGGTGGGCTTCCACGCATGGTTGCAATGGCTCGCCAGCCGGGGACTTGAAGGCGCACAGAAGGCGGCGCGCGATGCAGGCATGGCCATCGGCCTCGTCGCGGATCTCGCTGTCGGTGCCGACTCGGGCGGCAGTCACGCCTGGGCCCACCAGGCCGAGGTGCTCAAGGGGCTTTCCGTCGGCGCGCCGCCGGATGCACTCAATCGCCTGGGCCAGGACTGGGGGCTCACCACGTTTTCGCCGCGCGGCCTGCGCGATACCGGTTTCAAGGGTTTCATCGGCATGCTTCGTGCGGCACTCGCCCACGCCGGCGGCGTCCGTATCGACCATGTGCTCGGCCTGAAGCGCCTGTGGATGGTGCCCCATGGCGCCGGTGCCACCGAGGGTGCGTACGTGCGCTATCCGTTGACGGACATGCTGCGCCTCATCGCACTCGAATCGCACCTGCATCGCGCCATCGTGATCGGCGAGGACCTCGGTACGGTGCCGGCTGATTTCCGCCAGGCGATCGGCGACAAGGGCGTGCTCGGCATTCGCGTGCTCTGGTTCGAGCGCGCGGCGGATGGCGGCTTCGTCTCGCCGCTCGAATGGTCGGAGAAGGCCATGGCGACGACCAGCACGCACGATGTGCCCACCGTGGCCGGCTGGTGGAGTGGCCGCGACGTGGAGTGGCGGAAGAAGACGGGTCTCGACGATCCTGCGGTGGACGAGAACCTGCAGCGCGAGCGCGATCGGGTGCTTCTGTGGCGCGCCATGTGCGCGTCGGGGTCGGCGTGGAACGAAGATGCGCCGCCGGGGCTGGACGACATCTCCCCCGTGGTCGTGGCAGCGGCGAAACACGTGGCGCAAGCGCCCGCGCCGCTGGCGATCTATCCGGTGGAGGACATCCTCGGACTGCACGAGCAGCCGAACCTTCCGGGCCCGACCGACGCAATCCATCCGAACTGGCGGCGCCGTATGCCTGACTCGTCTTCGCGCCTTTTCGACGGGCCGATCGCTCACGCCGTTTGCGATGTGATCGACAAGACGCGGAACCGCACATGAGTCCACCGCGTGCCTTGGCGCGCCTGCAGTTCCATGCGGGCTTCACGCTGGACGACGCCGTTCCGGTGGTGGGCTATTACGCCAGCCTCGGCGTGAGTCACTTGTACGCGTCGCCGATCCTGCGCGCACGCGCGGGCTCCACGCACGGTTACGATGTGGTGGACTGCCACGAAGTGAATCCCGAGCTCGGCGGTGAAGACGCGCTGCGGCGCCTCGTGGCTGCCTTGCGTGAGCATGGCATGAGCCTGGTGGTCGACATCGTGCCCAATCACATGGGCGTAGGCACGCAGAATGCCTGGTGGATGGACGTGCTGCGTCACGGACGCGAGAGCCGCTACGCGAATTATTTCGACATCGACTGGCAGGCGCCGGATCCCCTTTTGCGCAGTCGCGTCCTCTTGCCGATCCTCGGCGCCGGCTATGACGAGACCCTGCGTAACGGGCATCTTCGTCTCGCCCGGCGCAAGGAAGAGTGGGTGCTTCGTCTCTACGACGATGACCTGCCGTTGTCACCGGCGTCCGTTGCCGGGCTCGGTGACGACGCCATCGCCCGGCATGACCCGGAAAGCGACGACGGCCGGGCGGCGCTGCATGCGCTGATCGAACGTCAGCACTACCGTCTCGCGTTCTGGAAACTGGCCAGTGACATGGTCAACTACCGGCGCTTCTTCGACATCAACGAGCTGGCTGGCTTGCGCATCGAGCGTACGGCCGTCTTTGAGGATACGCACAAGACGATTTTTCGGCTGTATGCGGAAGGCCTCATCGACGGCCTGCGTTGCGATCATGTCGACGGTCTTGCCGACCCCCGTCGCTATTGCCGGCAGTTGCGGCATCGGCTCGACAAGTTGCGCCTGCAGCGTCCGCCGGGTGCCCCGCGTGACGGTGCCTACCTGGTGGTCGAAAAAATTCTCGCCGAAGACGAATCGCTACGCCTGGACTGGCGCACCGATGGCACCACGGGCTACGAATTCATGGACCAGGTGTCCGCCGTGCTGCACGACGGCGCGGGTGAGGCGCCGCTGACCGAACTCTGGCGCCATCTCACCGGTGAGTCCGCCGACTTCGCCACGCAGGCGGTGCGTGCTCGCCGACAGATCCTCGTCGACAGTTTCGAAGCCGAGCTGGACCGGACGGCACGCGCCCTTTTTGCCTCGGCACGCGCCGATGTGGCGACACGCGACGTCTCCCTCGCCGCCATCCGGCGCGTACTGATCGAGCTGCTCGTGCATTTTCCCGTGTACCGGACCTACGCGGGCGGCGCGGGACGCGATGCCTACGATGAAGCGATCTTCGCGCGGGCTGTCGAAGGCGCGCTGCGCACGATTCGCGTGGAAGACACCGAACTGCTGCACCTTGTCGCCCTTTGGCTCGGTGGCGTGGCGCCGCGCAGCCTGCCGCCGGGGCCCGTGCGACGGGCACGCGAGCGGGCGATCGCGATCTTCCAGCAAGCGACGTCGCCGGTAGCCGCCAAGGCCGTGGAGGACACCGCGGGCTATCGTTATGGACGTCTGCTTTCGCGCAACGAGGTCGGGGTCGACGCGGCGCAACTTTCGATGACACCCGAGGCGTTCCACGCCCGTTGCGTGGATCGCGCCGCCACCTTGCCGCACAACCTGCTGGCCACGGCGACGCACGATCACAAGCGCGGCGAAGACCTGCGCGCCCGGCTCGCCGTGCTGTCCGAAGTCGCCGAGCGCTGGGTGATCACGGTGGAGCGCTGGCGCATCCGTCACGCCGATCTTCGTCGGCGCGCCGACGGACGCATGGCGCCCTCGGCCGGCGACGAGCTGATGCTTTACCAGATGCTCGTCGGTGCATGGCCCCTGCACCTGGCCCCGGACGATGTCGACGGCCTCGAGTTGTTCGCCACGCGCATCGCCGCCTGGCAGCGTAAGGCGCTGCGCGAAGCCAAGCGCTGGACGCGCTGGACCTCGCCGAACGAACCTTATGAGGACGCCTGCGAGGATTTCCTTCGGGCGGTGCTGTCGGGGGATGCGGCCGCCGAACTGGCTGCCTTCGCCGAGTACATCGCGACCCCGGGTGCGGCCAATGGCCTTGCCCAGACCGTGTTGCGCCTGACCACTCCCGGGGTGCCCGATATTTACCAGGGCACCGACTATTGGGACTTCAGCCTGGTCGACCCGGATAACCGGCGGCCGGTGGATTTTCCCGCGCGAGCGGCTTCACTCAAGCGTGCCGCGGCACCACGGGACGCCTTGGCGCACTGGCGGGACGGCACGATCAAGCAGGCTGTCATCGCCCGGCTGCTCTGGGCCAGGCGTGAGCATCCGGAACTGTTCGCTCGCGGCAGCTACCGGCCCCTCGAGGTCGATGGACCGGCGGCCGGGCACGTACTGGCTTTCGTCCGCGAGCATCGGGGGCAGCGCATCGTGGTCGCGGCGGCCCGGCATACCGCACCGTGGCTGGCCGGCACCTCCGCGCCGGCCATTCCCGCCGGGCATTGGGCCGGTACGACCGTCGTCCTGCCCGATGGGCGGTGGACCGGCTTGATGGTGGAAGGGGAGATGCAGGGAGGGGCGGTGGACGCGGCAGCCTTGTTTGGTGACATGCCGGTTGCCGCGTGGCTGTCGCACGGCGCCTCATAGGCGCCGCCAGACGGCCCTCAGCCCCCCAGGGAGCGCACCAGGCCGATGTACTGTTGCATCGCCGTTTCCCGGGGCGTGCCGGCCAGCTTCACCCATGCCTCGTACTTCGCCGTGCCGACGAAATCGAAGAATCCTGGCTTCTCGCCGTGGAAGTCACCCTCGGAGCCCTGCTTGTAAAGGGCGTAGATGCGCAACAGGGTGTCGTTGTCCGGTCGGTGGCCGAGGCGGGTTATATCCAGCGAAGCCTGCTCGAACTGGCTCTGGAGGTCGTCGGACATGGAGCTGGTAACCCGCGGGTGTGGAACGATGGGGGCTTGTAGCACGCGTTCGCGAAAGCTGTCCATGGGACCAATTCGCCTGCCATGACGAGATATCATGCGGGTTTCGCARGAGAGCTATCCCATGCCCCATTCGGCTGTCGCCCCTGTCCTGACCATCGACGGCCCCTCGGGCTCCGGCAAGGGCACCATCAGCCGTCTGGTCGCCGAGAAGCTCGGCTGGCACCTGCTCGATTCGGGCGCGCTCTACCGGGCGGTGGGCTATGCGGCGGCCGAGGAGGGCATCGACCTTTCCGATGTCGACGCGGTCACGCGATGCGCCCAGACCGTGAAGATCCGCTTCCGGGCCAGTCCGGACCATAGTGAGACGCACATCCTGGTCAATGGCCACGACGCCACGGACGAGCTGCGTACGGAGACCGCCGGCGCCGCCGCGTCGGCCATCGCGGTGATCCCTTCCGTCCGCCAGGCCCTGGTGGACATGCAGTTGGGCTTTCGCAAGGGTCCTGGCCTGGTTGCCGACGGTCGCGATATGGGGACGGTGATTTTCCCCGATGCCGCCCACAAGGTATTCCTGACCGCCAGTGCCTCCGAGCGTGCGAAAAGACGCTATAAGCAGTTGAAGGATAAGGGTCTGAGCGTTACACTTGCAGGCCTCCAGCGAGAAATCGAGGCGCGCGACGAGCGGGATGCGTCGCGCCCCGTTGCCCCGTTGAAGCCCGCCGAAGGCGCCGTGGTGATCGATACCACCGGCATGCCGATCGAGGTGGTGGTGGCAAAAGTATTCGCCGTGGTGCGTCCGTAAGGCGCATCCGGCACAACGCTCGCGCAGTGTGCGCGGGTTCTTGGCAACGGCACGGGGCGGTCCCATCTGGGATTGCTCGATGTGCCCACAACCGGTGGGTCCCCTGTCCGCACGCGTTAAAGAATGTACGCAGGCGCCGGGTACGACCTTTCATAACCCTGGAATCAACATGACTGAAAGTTTTGCCGAACTGTTTGAACAGAGCCAGCAGGCTATTTCCAAGCTGAAGCCCGGCTCCATCGTCACCGGTATCGTTGTGGAAATCCGCAACGACGTGGTGGTGATCAACGCCGGCCTGAAGAGCGAAGGCATCGTCCCGATCGAGCAGTTCCGGGATGAAGCAGGCGTACTGGAAGTGGAAGTGGGCGACGAGGTCAAGGTCGCGCTCGACGCGCTCGAAGACGGCTTCGGCGAGACCAAGCTCTCCCGTGAGAAGGCCAAGCGTTCGATGGTGTGGGACGACCTCGAGCAGGCGTTCGACAAGGAAGAGACCATCACCGGCAAGATCTCCGGCAAGGTCAAGGGCGGCTTCACGGTCGACATCAAGGACGTCCGCGCATTCCTGCCGGGCTCCCTGGTCGACGTGCGTCCGGTCCGTGACCCGGTTTACCTCGAAGGCAAAGACCTCGAGTTCAAGATCATCAAGCTTGATCGCAAGCGCAACAACGTCGTCGTCAGCCGCCGCGCGGTTGTCGAGACCGAGTTCTCGGAAGAGCGCGAGAAGCTGCTCGAGCGCCTGACGGAAGGTGCGGTCGTGAAGGGTGTCGTCAAGAACCTGACCGATTACGGCGCATTCGTCGACCTCGGCGGCATCGATGGCCTGCTGCACATCACCGACATGGCGTGGAAGCGCGTGCGTCACCCGTCCGAAGTCGTGAACGTTGGCGACGAKCTGGACGTCCGCGTGCTGAAGTACGACCGCGAGCGCAACCGCGTTTCTCTCGGCCTCAAGCAGCTCGGCGACGACCCGTGGGTCGCTATCGCCCGCCGCTATCCGGTCGGCAGCCGTCTGTTCGGCAAGGTCTCCAACGTTACCGATTACGGTTGCTTCGTTGAGATCGAGCCGGGCGTCGAAGGCCTCGTGCACGTTTCGGAAATGGATTGGACCAACAAGAACGTCAACCCGGCCAAGGTCGTACAGGTCGGTGACGAGACGGAAGTCATGGTCCTCGACGTGGATGAAGAGCGTCGTCGTATCTCCCTCGGTATCAAGCAGACCCGCTCGAACCCGTGGGAAGCGTTTGCCGCCATGCACAAGAAGGGCGACAAGGTTTCCGGTCAGATC
>NZ_JBFUIT010000163.1:0-8754 GCF_056401735.1 Luteibacter sp. P4_D7_3 | reverse complement strand
ACTCAGACGATGGTCATGCCCCCCAAGAAACCAGTCACCCAGTCCGTGGACACGCCGCCGCCGGATCGCTCATCCGCCGCGTTCATTTCCTACGTGTACTCGCACAAGCGGACCGCGCCTCTCCCGGAGACGCCGCGCAGCACGCCCTTGAAGGGCCCCAAGAAAACCGCGGGCTGATGCCCCACGAGTGGTGATCCCGGCTCGGGATCACCACTCGACGACGGCGCTCAGCTGTCGATCTGCGTGATCGAGCGAACGCGTCCGTTGACTATCTCGACCTGGACCGATTTGCCCTTCTGGAAGTACTCCAGGCGATAACCCTGCAGGCCACCGCCCCGGGCTTCGATCGGCGTCTCGCGATCGGGCTTGCCGGCAACCTCGCGAAGACGCCCCTCACTATCTCCCGTGGAGACGACCTGCGAACCCACGCGGAAGGTATCCGCGGCGGCGGCGCCGCAGGACAAGGCAGTGGCGAAAATGGCGGCAACGATGCGCTTCATGAGGAACTCCCTGTCGATGTATCCACGCAGGCTAGCTCCCGCCGGTAGCGAAGCCAAGGGCCGGACGGGGCCATCTTGCGAACTCATTCAGGGTCTGGAGACGTGGGGATTCCCTGCCACCAGCCAGCGCCAGAGCAGGTCCGTTCCCTGCCGAATGCCGATCCGGGCCGAGCCGGGTATGTTCTCCGGAGACGGCGTCCCGTCATCGACGATGGTGTAACCCTCCCGCGCGCGCACCAGGTCGATGCCGTTCTGCTCCCCGGTGATGCCCATGGCCTGGGCCAGCCGTGCGGGACCGCTGCCTAGTTCGCGATCGCGCTTCGCCTTCGGTCGCGCTTGGCGCATCCGCTCGATGCCGGCCACCGGTTCCAGCGCCCTGATCAACACACCCGAGCCCTCGCCCACGTCGCCGCAGACGGTATTGGCGCACCAGTGCATCCCATAGGTGAAGTAGACATACATGTGCCCGGCCGGGCCGAACATCACGGCGTTGCGTGGCGTCCTCCCGCGGAAGGTGTGCGCCGCGGGATCGATGGCACCGATATACGCCTCGACCTCGACGATGCGCCCTGCCCGCCCGTCCGCACAGGCCAGGACTTTGTTGAGCAGTGCCTGGGCGACAACACGCGCGTCTCGCTGATAGAAGGAGCGCGGCAGGATGTCTCCCGGCCAGCGCGCGCGACGGAACGCCATCACGTGTCCAGGGGCTCACCGTCGGTGTCCGGATCGGGACCGGGGCGCTCGACCGGCTCCTGGTCGTAAGGCGGCGGCGAGGTTCCGGGAGGCGTCTTGTCCGTGTCAGGCACGGGACGATGGGGTCGAGCCATGACTTCCTCCAGAGGGCGTCGGGACGTGGCCGCCCCGACGCCGGGGATCAGAAGACGCCAAGCAGCCAGCAGACCAGGATGATCGCGAGGATAACGCCGATGCCGCCGCTCGGACCATAGCCCCAGGACCGCGAATAACCCCACGTGGGGAGGCCGCCGACGAGGGCAAGAATGAGGATGACGAGCAGGATGGTGACGAGCATGGGTAACTCCGGCAGTGGACTCGGAGTGCATCGTCGCGCAGAGGGTCGTCTAGGACATGTGATGCACGGGGCGCCCTTTCGGCGTCCCGTTCAGGAACTCGAAGAACGGCGCCGCCCGCGGGCGGCGCCGTTACGTAGTTTTACGTACGCACCACGTAGCAAGGCTCGTAGGCTGTGCCACCGGGAAGCTTCATGCGGTGCTGTTCGACGAACGCCTTCAGCAGGTCGTCCAGCGCACGCATGATTTCCGGCTCGCCGTCGATGACGAACGGACCGAACTGCTCGATGGCGCGCACGCCCTCTTCCTTGACGTTGCCGGCCACGATGCCCGAGAACGCACGGCGCAGGTCGGCCGCGAGCTCGTGACGCGGACGGTCGCGATGCAGGGCCAGGCCAGCCATCGCCTCGTGGTTGGGACGGAACGGCTGCTGGAACGGCAGCGGGATATCCAGCGCCCAGTTGAAGAAGAAGGCGTCCTTGTTGTCCAGACGGTGATTACGCACCTTGTCGATCCCGGTGACCATGACGTGGGCGACGGCCGCCGGATCGTCGATGATGATCTTGTAGTGCGTCGCGATCTCTTCGCCGAGCGCCAGCCGCAGGAAGCGGTCAATCTGCTCGAAGTACGACGCCGAGTTCTTCGGACCGGTGAAGATCAACGGGAACGGAATGCCCTTGTTCTTCGGCAGCAGGAGAATGCCGAGCATGTAGAGGATTTCTTCCGCCGTGCCGACGCCACCGGGGAACACGATGATGCCGTGGCCGAGACGGACGAAGGCCTCGAGGCGCTTCTCGATGTCCGGCATGATCACCAGGTTGTTGACGATCGGGTTCGGCGACTCGGCGGCAATGATGCCCGGCTCGGTCACACCGATGTACCGGTTGCCCTTGCGACGCTGCTTGGCATGCGCGATGGTCGCTCCCTTCATCGGACCCTTCATCGCACCCGGGCCGCAACCCGTGCAGATATCCATGGCGCGCAGGCCGAGCTGGTAGCCGACCCGCTTGGTGTACTCGTATTCGTCGCGCGAGATCGAGTGACCGCCCCAGCAGACGACAAGATTCGGATCGATCTGCGGACGCAGGATGCGCGAATTGCGCAGGATCTCGAACACGGCATGCGTGATACCCACGCTGTCGTCCAGGTCGAAGGCGCCCGCTTCCAGCTGCGTCGACACGTAGACGATGTCGCGTACGACGGCGACCAGCAGTTCGTTGATGCCGCGGATGATACGGCCGTCGACGAAGGCCTGTTCCGGCGCATTCTTCAGCTCGATCTTGATGCCGCGGTCTTCCTGCAGCACCTGGATATCGAAGTCCGGATACTTTCCGAACATCGTGCCCGGATCGTCTGAAAGGTTGCCCGACGTCAGTACCGCCAGTGCGCAGCCGCGCAGCAGCTGGTGCAACCCGGACCCGCTGGCGTCGCGCAGGCGCGCGACCTCGTTGCGGGAAAGGATATCGAGGCCGCCGGCCGGCGAAACGCGGGCACTGACCGTCTTGCCGGATACCGGCTCCCCGAACTGATTGGCATTCATGGTGTGACTCGTCCTTCTGACCGCGAATTAGCGGCGAACCCCGCTCCGGATCGGGAGCGGACCGCCTAGGATCACGCGTGGCGGGCGTAGGGGTCAAGACCACCCCGCCACCGCCCGTTCCTGTAGGAGCCGATTCATCGGCGATCCCGCGCCAGCGTGCCAGCGTGGCGCGAGCACCCTATCGCCGATAAATCGGCTCCTGCAAAAAAAGCCGGCACCTTTGGAGGTGCCGGCTCTCGGTTGAGAGGCAATCCGTTGCCTCGTGTGCTGCTCGCCGCGGTTATCGGCGCGGGGCTTAGAACGCGTACTTGACCGTCAGCAGGACCGACCAACGCTGGGCGAGATCATCGTTGTTGTTGACGTAGGTCGGGATGGCGAGCGGCTGGTAGTTATTACCCGAGGAGTAATTCTTACCCGTGATGTCGTAAATGTACTTGTTCGTCGCGGTGTTGATACCGGCGTAGTCAGCCAGACCGCGACCGCCCGGGAAGTTCACGCGCTTCTCGATACCCCAATGCTTGTTCAGCATATTGGTGAAGTTGTAGATATCGAGCTTGATGATGCCCTTGTTACCCTTGAAAATCCCCGGGATCTCCTGCTGGAAGCTCAGGTCGATCTGGTTGATCCAGCCGGCACGGTCGCCGTTACGCTGCGCCGTCTTGCCCTGCTCGTGCTTCAGGTAATCGTTGTTCTGGATGTAGTTATAGAACGACTGCACCAGCGCCGGGTTGGTGCCCGGCTTGAACTCGACCTGGCCTTCCTTCGGAACGAAAGCCACGTCGTTGGTCTGGCCGTCACCGTTGGCATCGTTGCCGAAGGCCCAGGTGTACGGGGCAGCCGAATGGCCGTCGTAGAACACGCTGGCGGTGGTGTTGTAGTCGCCGAAGAAGGCGTGCTGCCAGGTCAGGGCGGCGATCACACGACGCGGGGTCGAGTAGTTCGACGTGCTGGCCTTGTCTTCGTTCGAATTGAGAACGTAGTTGTTGTTCCAGTTCGAGCTGGCGACGCTGGACGTACCCGGATTGACTTCCGTCGAGCGAGTCCAGGTGAAGCCGACCATGCCGGACCAGTCGTCGGAGAAGTTCTTCTTCATCGACAGCGCAAGGCTGTCCGCTTCGCCCTTGCTCGTGTTACCCAGCTCGATGTTGTTACCGGAGAACTTCGAATTGGCACCGGCGCGTGAGCGCTGGCCAGTCGAGTTGGCAGCACCCGTAGTCAAGTAATAGTTGGCGCGACCATCCGGTGCAACGCGCTGCGGCGCGCCGAGGTTGGTGTTCTTGAAGTAGATGGCATCACGCTGGTCGATGTGCTCGTAGTCAACCGTCGCGATCAGGCCCCACCACGGAAGCTCCTTGTCGAAGCCGAGGCTGAGCTTCCAGGCGGTCGGGATGTTCCAGTCCTTGGTGACGGTATTGACCGTCATCGACCCGCCCGCGGCACCATTGTTCTGTGCGCCAGCGTTCGGGCTGAATGCCGGCAGGTTGGTGGTGCAGGGGAACGTGCCGCCATTGGTCGGGCCGCAGGCGTATTGCGTCTGGGTCACGCCAGAGTTCGAGAAGATGTTACCCAGCCACACAGCCGGCTGGTTGGTCACGAACAAGCCAGCGCCGCCACGCAGCTGCGTCATGTGCTCGGTGTTGAACTGGTAGTTGAACGACATGCGCGGCTGGAAGACGCGATGGCCGTCGATGTTGTACTGATTGGTCTGGCCGTAGTTCTGAGGAGCGGCATAGGTCGCGTTGTACAGCGGCTTGTCGTTCATCAGCGGGATGTCGACGCGGAAGCCGTACTGGACAGACAGGTTTTGCGTAGCCTGCCAGGTGTCCTGCAGGAACACGCCCCACTGCTGCAAGCTATAAGCCGCAGCGACGTCGCTGAGGCTACGACCATCGGCCGGACGGTTGTACGAATACTTCCAGTACTTGCCGTTGGCAAAGTTGGCGAGGCCATTATTGGCACCGTTCGCGGCCGGCAGTTCTTCGAAGGTGTAGCTACCGAAGGCGCCCTGCAGGAACAGGTTGTAGTAATCGTCCTTCTCGTAGTCGAAACCGCCCTTCACGGTGTGGTCGCCGAGGTACAGCGAGCCGGCCCATGCGGCGTTCCACGACTTCACGTTCAGCACGTTCTGCTGGCTCGAGAACTCCGAACCGAACTCCACCGCGCCGCCATTGGCGAGTGTGGTCGGATAGACGGTGACGTCCGGCATGTCCGGGCCGTTCGGCGTGCGGTTCTGCGCAAACTTGGCGTACGACACGGTGGTGTCGCTGGAGAAGATGTCCGACCAGTCATCGTAGAAATGCAGCGCGTACGACTTGTTGTCGACGCTGGTGTTGTACCAGCCGCTCGACAGCACGAGCTTGGTGTCAGAGCCCGTGATGGTGGGCTTCTGCTCCTTGGTCTCGCTGTAGGTGAAGCTGGCGCGGTGGTTGTCGGTGATGTTCCAGTCCAGCTTACCGAGGTAACGCTTGTCCTGAAGGTTCTGGTTACCGCCACCAACCGTGCCAATGTCGCCGAGGCCGAGGCCCTGGGCGATGCTGCGAATCTGGTTGAGCTGGGCCGTGGTCAGGTTCTTGACCGGAATCCTCGCGCCGGAATCCGACGGGCCGTACGGGCTACCCGAACCGATCTGCTTGCTCTTCTCGTACAGGCCGAAGAAGAACAGCTTGTCCTTGATGATCGGGCCACCGACGGTGCCGCCTGCGGTGAACTGGCGATMGAAACCGGCGTACGGCTTGTTGGCCTCGTTGTCGCCGATCATGTTCTGGTTCTGGAATGCGTAGTACACCGAACCGTGGAAGTCGTTCGTACCGCTCTTGGTCACGGCGTTGATGTTGGCGCCGACGCCGCGACGGGTCGCCACGTCGTAGTTCGCGGTGGAGATGTTGTATTCCTGGATCGCGTCCTGCGAGATCGGCGTGCCGAGGGTCGGCAGACCGTTGGCGTTCAGGCCGAACGGATCGTTGGCCGACACGGAATCGACCGTGATGTTGTTGTAGCGACTGTTCTGGCCGACGGCGGAGATTTCGCCGCGTGCGCGATCGGAAACGACGATGCGCGGGTCAAGACGGACAACGTTCTGGATGGAACGGCCCGGCGTCGGGATCGTCTCCAGTTCTTTGCTCGAGATATTTGTCGAGAGACCCTTGTTGTCCGGCGAGAACGTCTGCGACAGCGAATTGGCGGAGACGGTGACGCCTTCGAGCGCCTGGGCGTTCGCACTGGCAGCCTGCTCACCCGTGAGGTTCACTGCGTTGGTCTGCGCCAGCTGCAGGAACACGTTGTCCTGCTGGGCGACCGTGTGGCCGTCCTTGGTGGCGGTGACATCGAACGGACCGCCGACGCGCAGGCCCTGGGCGGAATACCGGCCCTCGGCATCGGTCTGGACGATCTTGGTCGTTCCGGACGGCTCATGGACGAGCTTCACTTCGGCGTTGGCAACCGGCTTGCCGCCGGCGTCCAGGACGCGACCGCTGATGGCGGAAGAAGTGTCCTGCGCAAAGGCAGGTGCCGCGAGCAGCGATGCGATCGCGAACGGCAGAAGTTTGGCGCGGATACGGCTATTCATCTAATGGTCTGCCCTGTGACTTACAACGAAAATTTGGCCGCACGAAAGGGTCCCTGGCCGCGAGGCCGGGGTGACACAGTCGTAGAGCTATCCCCAATTTTTGAAAGACTCGGCCGGTGTGATCCCGGTCACGCAACTGATCCGGGCGGCGACTCTTGTTAAACGAACTTTAACGCGATTCTATGACACATTCGTAACATTTTCACGCCAACTAGATAAATACCACTTTTTCTTAGAGGTGCGCCAGAAAGGCACACCTCTTTGAACTCTAAGCAGATTTACCGAGATAGCGGGATCGCTTCGCAGGTTTCAGCGAAGCCAGATCCAACATGACGAGGCCATCGACGCATCCTGAGAAGTCAGGATCTTCGCCAAACGCAAGAAACTGGACGCCCGAAGGCTCGACCAGATCGACGTATTGGCGGTACAGCACCGGCAGGGAGACGCCAAGGGCGTCGAGGCGGTGTTTAAGCTTGCCCAGGCCAGCGGCCGGATCGAGGCCTTCCAGCTCGGCGCGGATCGCGACGTCGGTGGCGTCGGGGACGACAAAGGGCTGGCGAGCGGCGGCAAGTCCCTCAACACCAAAGAAATGCTGATGCGCCACCGTGATCCACTCGCGGGCTTCACGGGGCATGCTGACCGACATGCTCACCGGCCCGAACACGTAGCGAAGGTCCCGGTGACGCTGCAGGTAGAGGCCGATGCCCTGCCACAGATGGTCGAGCGCCCGCGAACGCCAGTAAGCCGGGGCGACGAAACTGCGCCCGGCCTCAAGACCTTGCGCCAGGCGCGATTCGAGTGCGGGCGAGTAATCGAAAAGACTTGAGGTATAGAGCGCCGAAATACCGCGTTCCGCGATGAGCCGGCCGCCGTGGCCGAAGCGATACGAACCGACGATGCGCAGCGCCTTCGGATCCCACAGCACCAGGTGCTCGTAGTACGGATCGTAGGCGTCGAGATCGCGGCGCTTGCCCGTGCCCTCGCCGACGCGACGGAAGGTGAGTTCGCGCAGGCGACCGATCTCGCGCAGCGCGGCACTATCCTGCGAGCCCTGCATGAGCAGGATGCGCTTGCCATCGGGAAGGTCCGCAAGAAACTCTGCCTTCTCCAGTTCGGCAACCACTCGCTCGATCGGTTCCGGGTGCGCCAGCGGCGTCTGTCCGCCGAACACCAGGTCGCGGCCGCGGCCCACGCGATACACGTGGCGACGCATGAGCTTGGCGGCCTGCTCAGGCGAACCGCCGCTGAGTTTCTTGATCTCCTCGGCGTCGATCAGCTTGCCGATGCGGAAGCCGACGCGCTGCTTGCCCGAGGTCGCTTCGCGAGGAAGCATCGCGGTGCTCAGCGGCTTGGCCAGCATGGAAAGGCCGTAGAACATGGCCGAGTTGCGCGCAGCGATGTGCACGGGCAACACGGGCACGCCGGTGCGCATGGCGATGCGCGCGAAACCGTCCGACCATTTGCCGTCGCGCACGCCGCTGGCGCCCATGCGGGATACTTCGCCCGCCGGGAAGATCACCAGCACTTCGCCGGCTTCGATGCTACGGAAGATGCCACGCATCTTCGAGGCGCCGCCCTTGCCGAACACATCCACGGGCAGCAGCAAGGGGCCGAGTTGCGGCACGGCCGCGAGCACGTCGTTACCCAGAATGCGCACGTCGCGACGCACGGTGCCGATCATCTGCAGCAAGGCGATCGCGTCGACCATACCCAGTGGATGATTGGCGACGACGAGCAGTGGCCCCTCGACGGGAATGTTCTCGCGCTCGCGCTCGGTGATGCGGCAGCTGACCCCGAGGTACTCGAGCGTGCGTTCGCAGAAGTCGAAGCCCAGCGCAGTACCGGCGTGGTCGAGTGTCTGGTTGAAGCGGCTCTCGTGGGCAAGCTTTTCCAGCATGCCGACAAGGGGCTTACGAATGAGAGGGTGCTGGGCCAGCCAGGGCAGACGCTCGGCCAGGGTCTGATCGATGCTCAGCATGACTTGGGCTCCCTATGACGTCGGACGGGGCAAACCGTGCGGGACTGGAGCGGAGTCGTGATTTTCATACCTTCGAACGTCCTCAGTGCCCCTTGTGGGGGCTGCGACCCATGCCCGGAGGTAGACGGCGCCTACCCCCGGAC
>NZ_JBFUIT010000162.1:0-8755 GCF_056401735.1 Luteibacter sp. P4_D7_3 | reverse complement strand
CGGGTGTATCGGTCCATCAGTTCGTCGTCTCACGGAGAGTCGAGCGAGCCCGCCTGCGACTCGGCGAGGGCGCGAGCCTTGCGGATACCGCGTGGGAGACAGGCTTCACCGATGCCAGCCACCTCGCCCGATGGACACGTCGCCTGCTCGGCACGTCGCCTTCGACGCTGCGCGGAAGACTTCCCTTAGTGGTCCAGCCCGTGGTCTTTCAAGGTCAACGAGATATCGAAACGCCAGATGTTTCGTGAGCCGTTCTCGGGTGACGACAGGCGATGCTGAAGTGATCCGAGGTCGTCACGCACTTTCGGATACCGCGGCCCGTCGGAACGATTGCTGGAAAGGTACACCTCGCCGAAGACACGACCCGGCACCGGCGCGATGTCGAGCGACGTGCTGTTGATGTCTCCCGGCAAACGTTCCGGCTTGGCCCATTTGCCGTCCGCGCCGCGGAAGCTGATGTAGATATCGGTACTGCCTACCGAATCGCCCTCGTTGCCCGAGTAGACGATGTAACGCTCGTCGGGATCGATGCCGGGATCCATGCGGTTCTGGGCCACATCGCCGAGGTCGACACGCTCGGGCGCTGCGTAACCCGATTCCGTGCGGCGAGCGACGTAGATCTGGTACAGCTTGCCCGAGTCGGGCCGGTGCGCGGAGAAATAGATATTGCCGCTGGCGGCGACGGACGGGTTGTAGATCTGCGCACCGTCATTGATCTGGCCATCGATGTGCACCGGCGTGCCCCACTTGCCGTTCGACTGCTGCTCGACGTACCAGAGGTTGGTGCCGGGAAACTGCTTTCCGCCCAGCTCCGCGACAAGGGCTTCACCGCCCTCCTTCAGCGGACGGTTCGACACGAAGTAGAGGCGCTTGCCGTCAGGTGACAGGGCCGGCTCGGAATCGTGCCACTGTCCGGAGAACGGCGCGACCTCAGGCACCGACCATTGCTTTCCGTCACGATGCGACACCAGGATCGTATCGTCCTTTTCGGCGAAGTCCGAACGCATGAAGTACACCGTCTTCCCGTCCGGCGTCACCGCCGCCGACGTCTCCTGCAGCCCCGTCGAGATGATGCCCGGGGCCAGGAGTTCACCGGCCATCGCCGTGGCTCCGATGAGGCCGAGAAAAAGCGTGGTCGTCAGGATGTACGTGCTCGATCGCATGAGGGGTTCCTCGTCACCGGGTGTGTTTGACCCTAGGAACGATGAGCCTGTCGGAACGGCCGCGCATGCGAAATGTGATCGATGGTGTGTCGTGTGGGACGAGCGGCGAGCGGCACGTTACGAACGGTCAGCTCATACCCAGCGCGTGACGTGCACTGGCGCGGAAGCGCCGGCTGAGGTTGAGCCTCGTGCCATCGTGCAGGACCACTTCGGCACTACCCTGGAACAGCGGATGCACCTCGGCGATGCGGTCGACATTGACGACGATGCCACGATGGATGCGCAGAAAGCGCGCAGGATCGAGCGTCGCCAGCAGCCCCGTCAGCGGCTCGCGGTGCAGATGCGAGGTACCGGCGGCATGGATACGGACGTAGTTTCCATCGGCTCGAATCCAGTCGATGTCAGCGGTGGCGATCACCCGGATGTGCTCGCCGCTGGGCACACTGATGCGTTGGAGATACGCCGTCGGAGCGCTCACCGAAGCGACGTTCAGTCCCTGCCAATGCTGCCGCACCCGACACATGGCCTGGTCGAAACGTGCCTGGTCGATGGGCTTCAGCAGGTAATCGATGGCATTCGCGTCGAACGCGCGCAGGGCATGCTGCCCATACGCCGTCGCAAAAACGACCATCGGCAAGGTACTGCGCTGCATCCCGTGCAGCAGACGGAAGCCGTCCATGCCCGGCATGCGGATGTCCAGGAACAGCAGCTCCGGCTCCAGGGCCGCGATAGCCTGCTTCGCCTCGGTGGCGTTGCCGCATTCGCCGACGACGTCGATATCCGGATGCGACGCCAGCGCCTGGCGGAGTGCGAGCCGGGCCAGCATCTCGTCGTCGACCAGCAGCGCCCGAATGGCAGGCGCACTCATGCCGCCTGCTCCCGGTAGGGGAAGCGCATCTCGACGCGCGTGCCGCCGTCGGCACGTCGCGACAGCTCCAGCGTGGCCGACCCGCCGAACAGCATGTCCAGCCGCGTTCGTGTGTTGCCCAGGCCGATGCCGTCCTTCGCGCCTTCCGGTGGCAGGCCCAGACCGTCGTCATCGACCTGGACGTGCAGGTCGTCACCGTGGCGACGCGTCACGATGTGCAACGTGCCGCGCTCGGGTTTGTCCAGCAGGCCATGGCGTAACGCGTTCTCTACGAGCGGTTGCAGGATCATGTTGGGCACGAGGGCACGCACCGTATCGCTGGCGACGTCCATGTGYGTCACCAGGCGATCCTGGAAACGCACCTGCTGGATGCCGAGATAGCACTCGAGGAACTCGAGCTCGCGTGACAGCGGCACCTGCTGCGCGTGCCGTTCCTCCAGCGTGAGCCGGAGGAAATCGCTCAACCGGGAAATCATCAGGCGTGCCTGCATCGGGTCGGCGAGTGCCAGCGCCGAGATCGCATTCAGCGTATTGAACAGGAAATGCGGCTGTAGCTGCACGCGAAGCGTCTGCAACTGGGACTGCACGAGTTGGGTTTCCAGGTACGAATTGCGCAGTCGTTCGTCGCGCAGACGCTGCTGCGAGTCGATCGCGCGAAGCAACACCAGCAACACCCAGTAAGTGATGAAACTCAGATGGGCGTTGTAGACGAACTGCATGAGCACGAAGGCACCGAAGGTCATGCCCTTCATGGACGCCGACGGCCCGCAGATCGCCCAGTACAACGACAGCGTGAGCAGCACCTGCGCCGTCGCCAACACCGCGCCCGCCGGTAGGTGGATCGCGAAGAAGCGTCCCCAACCGCCCTTCGCGGTCGCCCTGCCAAGCCAGGCCACCACCGGTGTCAGGAACATCCAGAGATAGAAGTCGACGAAGGTCCAGACCAGCGGCCTTGTCCAGCCCGCCGGATGGCCTTCGGCACGCGCGGAGATCACGGCACTTGCGGCGTAGGAGACGGCCAGCACCGTCCACAGGGCCAGTACCAGTGCCCGCTTCTTCCACACGGGCCATGTCATCGGATCGGTCACGGCGTTTTCCCCGGCGGAACGGGCCAAGTATGCGAGACGCTCCACGTCGAGAACAGTGCCGTCAGTCGGGTCCATCGTGCAACGATAGAACGTACACGCACGCGTGTCGTGCGCGACAGGATGGACGGCGCGGCGCCCGTGACGAACGGTCCGGAATGCATGTCGAGCGGTCGTGCTGCGCGGTGGTTGGCGGACGCGGCTACACCGAGCGAATGAACGCGACCAGCGCACGAGCGGCTGGGGTAAACGCGATCGGCCCCGTGATCATCATGCTGACCAGGATGGTCGAAACGCCCCATAGGTAGGCCGGGTGCACACGACGCCGGATGATCGCATCGTAGATCGGCCCCGCCAGTCCGAAGGCCAAAATGGCGGCGAACATCACCAGGGGCGCGGCGCGACCGAACGATTCCATCGGCAACAGCCGCCCGATGCCCGGCCCAAGGATGGAAATCGTCGCGCAGAGCATCAGGCGCTTGTGCCACTCGGCCTTCTTGCGGTGCATCACGCCTGCGGTGACCAGGCCACCGAAGACCAGGATGCCAATCGTATTCATCACCAGGAACAGGGGCGGTGGGAAAAACGAGGGGACCGAACTGGAGTGGATCGCATACAGGGTCGCTGCCAGACCCATCGCGACCATCGCTGCCGCCAGGCCCGCGCCAACCCATCCGACACGGCGATGAAGCTTGAGCGAGCCGCGTGCGACGATCGCCGGCTGGGCAACGAAGAGAACGATCCAGAGGGTGAAGACCATCCCGTGGATGGCCAGAAGCAGCGGAAACGCCGGCCCCGCGGTGAAATCGTCCGGCACCGTTCGCGAAAAGCCGGCGATGATGACCGCCGCCATCGCCAACGACATGACGAGATAGAACGGTGGCCGCACGCCCTTCGACGAGGTCCGGCCGATCTCCACGCTGCTCATGCTTATCCCCAGCAAAGGTGCCACGAACGAGCGTAGCGACGATGCAAGCGGTCCGATAGCACCCAAAAGTCCGGGTCGGAGAGGTATGTCGCAAGGATTACTGCGACGATGCCTGCCGGTGCAGCGCCGTGATGATCTTCGCGACGACCTCGCCGATGCCCGTACCGCCGCGGATACTGATGCCCAGGCGCGCAACAACCAGCCGTTCCGACGGCACGATGACGATGTACTGACCGAACGCGCCACGCGCGAAGTACATATCCTTAGGCAGCTCGGGCAGCCCCCACGGGGCGTCCCAGACCGGCACGCTGCCCTTATTGACCAGGTTGGTCCAGAAGCCTGCGCCGTAGCCGGTATCGAGCGTTTGCGAGTGGCTGTAAGCGACCCAGCCCTCGGGCAGGATTCGCTGGCCGTCGATCACCCCATCGTCGAGGTAAAGCTGGCCGAAGCGCGCAAAGTCGCGGGTGGATGCGTAAACATGGCTCGACCCCACGGGCGTGCCGGCGCCATCGGTCTCGATCACGGCATGACGCATGCCCAGCGGTGCGAACAACGCCTTGCGCACGAAGCCTTCGGCCGCGACGGCGTCGCGTGCGCCCGCGGCATCCATCGCCACGCGAGAGAGCCATACGTAGCCGAGGTTGCTATAGGCCCAGGCCGTGCCGGGTGCATGGACGAGTGGCACCGTCGCCGCATAGCGGGCCATGTCGCTTTCGAGGAAGAACATGCGCGACATCGGATTGAGCGGCCCGTCCGTCTCGTCGAAAGGCAGCCCGCTATCCATGCGCAACAACTGGTCGATAGTGATCCTCGGATCCGCCGGCATACCCGCTCGCTGATCCAGCCGGAGTTTGCCCTCGCGCACGAGGACGCCCACTACGGCGTTGGTGACCGATTTCGACAGGGAGTGACCCCAGATCGGCGTTTCCGGCCCATAGCCGGGTGCATACCGCTCAGCGATGAGCTTGCCGTCGTGGAGTACGACGAGGCCCTTGGTCAGCCGTGGGCTCGCCTGGTTGGGTTCGGAGAAGGCCAGGTCGAGGGCCTGGCGAAGGCCAGCGTCGGTCGGCTCAACCACGTCCGGCCCCATCGGGTCTGGCGTATCGCTAGCCGCTACGCCAACGACGCCGGCCACATCGGGCACCTCTTCGCCGCCATGCACGAGCAGGCATCCCAATCCTTCCCGAAAGACCGCCCGCGCGCCGAACGCGCCGAGGACCGTCGTGCGGACCTCGCGGTGCTCGGCGTCCACGCGGTAACGTAGCGCCCAGCCGATGCTGCGCATGTTCGGCAACTGTTCTTCGCGGAAGAGACGGTCGGGATCCACGTGCGAAATGAAAACCGCCCCGCAAAGTGACCGACTGACCGAGTTGGTCGCCGTGCGGAAAAGATCCCCGACGGAAAGCGTATAAAAGGCGGCAGTGGCCACGGCGAGAAGCACCACCATGCCGCCGACCGTCTTGATGCTGCGAGAAGCCATGCGCGCCCGTCCCTTAACCCTGACCCGATTCGCACTTTCTTACCTTGCTAGGCCGCGTGCCAGTGCCTGGGGACGAAACGCCTGATTCCGGGGACGAAAGCGATCGCATGAACAAAGCGACGACCGCCACGGCGAGACTTCGTGTGGACTTTAAGACGTCCATACTGCCATCTTCACTTGACTTTGATCACGCACCATGGGAAATCTCTGTAAGTCCTTACAGATCGAAGCCAACGCATGTCCGACGCACCCTCCCTGGCGATCGTTTACGAACACCCCGAATGGTTCAAGCCGCTTTTCTCCGCGCTCGATCGCCGCGGCGTGGCTTACCAGGCCATTCGCTTCGAGGATCATGGGTTCGATATCGCCGAGAAAGCCGCTCCGGCCCCACTGGTATTCAGCCGCCTGGCGATGAGTTCCTTCCTGCGACAGGACGAACACCCCATTTTTTATGCCCAGTCGCTCTATGCGCATTGGGAGTTGAACGGCGCACGGGTTATCAACGGCACCCCTGCCCTCGCCATCGATGCGTCCAAGGCGCGGCAGATGTCGGTGATCAAGTCGCTCGGTCTGGATATCCCCGCCACGCACGTCGTCCACCGTCAGGCTGACATCGTCGCGGCCACCCGCGGGCTTCGCTTCCCCGTCATCGTCAAGGTGAATATCGGCGGATCAGGCGCTGGCGTGTCGCGCTACGACACGCGGGAAGAGCTCGAACAGGCCGTCGCCAACGGGACCACACCCAGGGGTATCGACAGCGTCACCCTGGTGCAGGAATACGTGCCGGCGCGCGATCAGCGCATGGTTCGCATGGAAACCCTCGACGGCAAGTTCCTTTACGCCATTTCACTCAACACCGATGGCGGCACCTTCGATCTGTGCCCCGCCGATGTCTGCCTGATCGACAAGCCGACCGTCACCGTGAGCGAATTCAAACCCGATGCCGAAGCGATACGTGCCGCCGAGGCCATCGCCCGCGCCGCGAAGCTGGACATCGGCGGCATCGAGTTCATGATCGACGACCGCGACGGCGTGCGCCGGTTCTACGACATCAATGGTCTTTCCAATTTCGTGGCAGATCCGCTCAACGTGTTGGGATGGGATCCCCACGAGAAGCTGGTCGACTACCTGTCCCACGCCATCCACGCAACTACGGGAAAAGCAGCATGAGGTACGGATTCTGGGCGCCTGTCTTCGGCGGATGGCTACGCAATATCCGCGACGAGAACATGGAGGCGAGCTGGGAGTACCTCAGCCGGCTGTGTCTACGCGCCGAGGAGATCGGCTATGACCTCACACTCATCGCCGAACTGAACCTCAACGACATCAAAGGCGTCACCGAGCCCGCGCTCGACGCCTGGTCGAGTGCGGCGGCCCTGGCAGCCGTCACAAAGAAGCTCGAGATCATGGTGGCGGTGCGCCCCAACTTTCATCAGCCGGCCCKCTTCGCCAAGCAGGCTGCCAATATCGACCGCATCTCCGGCGGACGGCTTGCGCTGAACGTCGTCTCCTCATGGTGGGCGGACGAAGCCAACCAGTACGGCCTGCAATTCGACCAGCACGACGACCGTTACGCGCGCACCAACGAGTGGCTGCAGGTGGTCGATGGTCTCTGGTCGCAAACCCCCTTCACTTTCACCGGCGAGCGATACCAGCTGAAGGACGCCATCTGCGAGCCGAAGCCGCTCTCGTCGCCACGGCCGACCATCTACGCCGGTGGGGAATCCGAGGCCGCCAAGACGCTTATCGCCGAACGCTGCGATGCCTACGTCATGCACGGCGACGAGCCGGCGTTCATTGCCGAGAAGATCGCCGACATGCGTGCCCGGAGGGAGCGCAATGGCCAGCCGCCGATGCAGTACGGCATGGCCGCCTATGCGATCGTGCGCGACACCGAGGAAGAGGCGCTGGCCGAGGTCGAGCGCATCACGGCATTGGATACCGAGGCGCCCGGCTTTGCCAACTTCGACCAGTGGCTTTCAGGAACGCAGCTCGAGCGCGAGCTGAAGATCAAGGAATACTCGGTTTCCAACCGTGGCCTGCGTCCCGGGCTGGTCGGTACGCCAGCGCAGGTACGCGCCCGTATCGCCGAATTCTCCGCCGCGGGCCTCGATCTGCTGTTGTTGCAGATGAGCCCGCAGCTGGAGGAGATGGAACGCTTCTCGCGGCAGGTGATCCAGGCCACCAGCGATAGCTGACCCTCGTGTTGTAGGAGCCGATTCATCGGCGATCCCGCGGCAGCGGCCTACGGTAGCGGTGAGTGCCTGCGCAGTACGGAAAGGTTTACCCCTCAGCCGGCCTGCGCTCTATCCGCATGCATGACGAAGGCCAGGGCCTGCTGCAACTCGCCATAGCCCACCGGCTTGACCAGGTGGTAGTCGAAACCGGCCCGGGCGGTCGCAGCCTTGTCGGCCTCCTGCCCCCACCCGGTCTGCGCGATGATGGGCAGGTAACGAAGGCCAGGATCGTCGCGAAACGCCCGGCAGACAGCGTAGCCGTCGATCGAAGGCATCCCGATGTCCAGCAGGACCACGTCCGGCCGGAACTCACGGGCAGCCTCCAGCGCCGTCCGTCCATCGAGAACGATCCGGTACTCATGTCCCATGTCGCTCAGCAGCCAGCCGAAGGTCTCGGCGATGTCCGCGTTGTCGTCGACGACCAGGATGCTGAGCGGACCACCGTTTGCCCCGGGGTCCGTCGCCGTGCGCTCGCTGGCCTCCTCGTCGTTGACCACGAGAAGAGGCAGTCGAACGGCAAACGTGCTGCCCTTGTTCTCGCCGTCGCTACTCACCGAGATCGATCCGTCGTGCATCGATACGAGCTGCTTCACCAGTGCGAGACCGATACCCAGGCCCCCCTGTGAGCGGGTCAGGTGCTCGCCCACCTGGGTAAACAGCTCGAAGATGTTCGACTGCATGGTCTTCGGAATACCCATGCCATTATCGGACACGGCAATCACGACGTCCTGCTCGTCCCGGTAGGTATCCAGCGTGAGCGTGCCGCCTGTCGGGGTGTACTTGGCCGCATTGTTGAGCAGGTTCGCCACCACCTGCGTGAGGCGCGTCTTGTCACCGTTGACCCAAAGCGACCGGGCACCCGTGTTGACCCGGAGCGTGTGATTGCCACCCTCGACGAACGGCTGGCTCGCTTCAAGCGCCGACTGGACGACCTCCGCGATCTCGACCCTCTCGCGCTTCAGCACGATCTTGCCCTGGCTGACGCGCGACACAT
>NZ_JBFUIT010000161.1:0-8756 GCF_056401735.1 Luteibacter sp. P4_D7_3 | reverse complement strand
GCGTTATACATGGCCGCCTGGGCCGCCGTCAGAGCAAAAGGAACAGCCCTGGGCGAGCGTTACCGCGCCCTGCGGGCGCGGGGAAAAGTAGCCAAGGTGGCCATCGTTGCCTGCATGCGATGCCTGATCACGGCCATCAATGCGATGGTCCGTGATCAGGCCGGATGGCGGCATGGGGCGGCTGTCTAAAAAAGACAGTTGCTCCCACAAAAAGCTGCCCCAGAGACAGCAGCCTGCCCCTGTTGACTTCGAGTGCACTCGAAGGCGTACGCTTCTCGAATGCCTAATTCGATGACCATTGCCGAGGCCGCTCTCGCCACCGGCCTCACCACGCATACGCTGCGCTACTACGAGCAGATCGGCCTGATCGATCCGGTGCCGCGGCGGAGCGGACAGCGCGTCTACGGCGAGGCCGAGATGCGTTTCATCCACTTCGTGCTCAAGCTGCGCGCCACCGGCATGCCGATGCGGGTGATCCAGGAATATGCCGAGCTGCGGCGCCAGGGCGAGACGCCCGAGAGCATCCGCCTGCGTGGCGACCTCCTGGCACGCCATGCCGCCAACCTGCGTGACGAGCTGGTCACGTTGACCGAGACCATCGCCCGGCTGGACGACAAGATCGCCCTGTACCGCTCGATGTACGTCGAAGACGGCGCCCCTTCCCCTGCCGAAACACCGACGCCTCCCGCGCCGGTGCCGGCCGCCCTCCCCTCGAAACGAAGGAGAAACGCATGAAGACCCGCCAACTCGGAACGCACGGCCCCCAGGTGTCGATGCTCGGCCTTGGCTGCATGGGCATGAGCGAGTTCTACGGCCCCACGGACGAGAAGGAATCCATCGCCACCCTCGAGCGTGCGCTGGAGCTCGGCATCACCTTCTGGGACACCTCCGACGCCTACGGCCCGCACACCAACGAGGAACTGCTCGGCCGCACACTCGCCGGCCGGCGCGACCAGGTCTTCCTGGCCACGAAGTTCGGCATCGTGCGCGACCCGAACGACCCGAACAAACGCGGCATCAGCGGCYGCCCGGAATACGTGCGCGAGTCGGTCGAAGGCAGCCTTCGCCGGCTGAAAACCGATCACATCGACCTCTACTACCAGCACCGTGTCGATCAGACCGTGCCCATCGAGGAGACGGTCGGCGCCATGGCCCGGCTCGTGGAAGAGGGCAAGGTGCGTCACCTGGGCCTGTCCGAAGCCTCGGCCGAGTCCATCCGCAAGGCTGCCAGCGTCCATCCCATCGCCGCGCTGCAGAGCGAATACTCGCTGTGGACCCGGGATCCGGAGACCACCGGCACCCTGGCCGCCTGCCGCGAGCACGGCATCGCCCTGGTCGCCTATAGCCCACTGGGCCGCGGCTTCCTCACCGGCGCGATCACCCGGCCGGAAGACTTCGCCGAGGACGATTACCGCCGCTTGAACCCCCGGTTCGTCGGCGAGAATTTCCAGAAGAACGTCGCCATCGTCGACAAGGTGAAGAAGTTCGCTGCCGACAAGGGCTGCACACCGGGCCAGCTGGCCCTGGCCTGGGTACTGGCCAAGGGTGAGGACATCATTCCCATCCCGGGTACCCGGCGTCGGACTTACCTGGACGAGAACGCCGGCGCGGTGGGCGTACCCCTGAGCACCGCGGAAGTGGCCGAGATCGACGCCATCTTCCCGCCGGACTCCGCCGTGGGCGACCGCTATGCGACAAACATGATGAGCTTCATCAACGCCTGATCCGTGAACGGCAGCCCCGTCCCCGGTTAACGGGGGTGGGGCTTCCCTCCCTATAATGGGCGGATGTCATCTCCCGATCATTCGCCGCTGGGCAAGGCCACCGTCTACGCCGACCGCTACGACGCCGGGCTGCTCTACCCCATTCCCCGCCAGGGCAAGCGCGACGAGATCGGCGTATCCGCCGGTGCGTTGCCGTTCCACGGCGTCGACGTATGGAACGGCTACGAGCTCTCCTGGCTGGACCTGCGCGGCAAGCCGGTGGTCGCCGTGGCGGAGTTCCGATTCCCGGCGACCACGCCGAATATCGTCGAATCCAAGTCCTTCAAGCTCTACCTGAACAGCTTCGCCCAGGAACGCCTGCCCGATGCCGAAGCCGTGCGCGCGATCCTCGTCCGCGACCTGTCGGCAGCAGCCGGCGGGCCCTCCGAGGTGATCCTGCGCGCACCGGGCGAACTCGACGGCACGCCGATCGGCGAGCCCGAGGGTGCGCTTCTGGACGCCCAGGAACTGGATTTCGACAGCTACGGCCCACCCCGCCCGAACTTTCTTCGCACCCACGAAGGCGATGCCCGCGAAGTGCTGGTATCGCACCTGCTGCGCTCGAACTGCCCGGTCACCGGCCAGCCCGACTGGGGCAGCGTGCAGATCGCTTACACGGGGGCGCCGATCGACCGTGCCGGCCTGCTGCGCTATCTGGTTTCCTTCCGCAGCCACACCGAGTTCCACGAGCAGTGCGTCGAGCGCATCTTCATGGATATCCGTGAGCGCTGCGCGCCCCGCGAGCTCGCCGTGTACGCGCGATACACCCGTCGGGGCGGTCTCGATATCAATCCGTTCCGAAGCACGGACCCCGCCGCCGTACCCGGCAATCCGCGTGGCGCACGCCAATAATGAATGCATCGTTCATGCGTTCTTCATTGGTCTTGCCTTTAGTTGTGTAGCCTGTAACCTGCCGCGGCCAAGGGGATAAGGCCCCTGCGCCTCGTCCCATTCGACTTTGATCAGCACTATCGGAATCCAGACATGAAGCTTTCCTTCCGTTCGTCCGCTCTCGCCACGGCCACCGTCGCCGGTCTGCTGGTCCTCACCGCCTGCGGCAAGAAGGAAGATCAGCAGAACGCCGCACCGGCTCCGTCTGCCACCGCACCGGCTGCACCGGCCGCCGCAGGCACTGCTCCGGCGGCTCCTGCTGCCGCGACGACCGCCGCTGCTGCTCCCGCTGCCCAGCCCGCCGCCGCTCCGGCTGCCCCCGTCGCACCGGCCGCTGCCGACACGCTGAAGGTCGGTTCGGTCACGCTCGGCAACGCCGTTGGCGGCGACAAGAAGGTCGCCAAGGCCAAGAACGCCTTCGCCCCCTCGGACAAGACCATCTACGCATCGGTCGCTACCGACGGCACCTCCGCCGGCGCCACGTTGAACGCGAAGTGGACCTACCAGGACGGCGAGACGACCACCACGGTCAGCGACATCAGCCAGTCGATCAGCACGGATGGTCCGGCCGTCACCACGTTCAAGATCCAGAATCCGAACGAATGGCCGGAAGGCAAGTACAAGGTCACCATCTCGCTCAACGGCCAGGCCGTGGGCAACGAGGCATTCGACGTCAAGAAGAAGTAATTCACTTCTTCCTGCGCATGCTTTGAAAAAGGGGGTGGCGCAAGCCACCCTCTTTTGTTTGGACCGGCTTCATTGGCCCGGCTTTTTTTTGTGGGAGCCGCTTCAGCGGCGATTGAGTGCTTGCGTCAGACTGGCCCGCTGCCGCGGGATCGCCGATGAATCGGCTCCTACGCAGGGCGCATCTCTGCTCGCCTATTTCTTCAATAGCGCGTTGAGTACGGGATATCTGACGGCAGTTGGCTCCGCCTTGCCCATGAACTCGGCCGCCATCCGCGCCGTGTTTGCATAGGCCTCCAGGGACAACGCGATACCGGCGCTCAGGCGTCGCGCGCCAGCCGCGAAAAGCTCGTCCCGCGACGGCAATCCCGGCACCAGCATCACGTTGAGCGGCGTCGGCGCGATGGCGTCGGCGAGACGGCGGATGTCGTCGGTCACCGAGACACCGGGAACGAACATACCGTCCGTACCGGCATCGATATAACGGCTCGCGCGACGTGTGACCTCTTCGATCGCCGCTTCCCCCGCTGCCAGGCCGCGCAGGTACACATCGGTGCGCGCGTTGATGTACAGGTCGCGACTGCCCAGCGTGGCGCGTATCGCCTTCAGCTTCGCGACGAGAAGGTCGGGCGACTTCGACCCGTCCTCGATATTGATGCCCGCCACGCCAGCGTCCACGAGCGTCGCGACCAGCCGGGCCACCTCGTCGGGATCCTCCGAACAACCTTCCTCGATATCGACGGTCAGCGGAAGGTCGACCACGCGCAGGATGCGGCGCACGGCGCCGACCATCTCGTCGGCGGGCAGCTGGTCGCCGTCTGGCCAGCCACACGACCACGCCACGCCGGCGCTCGTCGTGGCGATGGCCGGGGCGCCTGCGTGCTGTATCACTGCGGCGCTGGCGGGGTCCCAGGCGTTGGGCAGGACGAGCAGTTCGCTGCCGCGATGGAGGTCTCGAAGGCGTTGTGCAGTCATGGCGGGTCATCCTGTCGGGAGGTCCGCACACCTTCGCGCCTTGGCGGTGCCGCCGCAACTGGCGTCCTGCGTGTAGGAGATGCATAGGCCCGGTGAGAGAGGGGCTCACCCGTTGACGACACAGGCTTCAGGCCGGCGATGGTCGAATGGCGCCCATCCACCCCATTCCGCTTTTACCGCGCCACTAGAGGAGTCATCGACATGCTGCATTGGGCCGTAGTTTTCTTCGTCATCGCCATCATCGCGGCGGTCTTCGGCTTCACCGGCATCGCCGCCGGCGCCGCCAGCATTGCCAAGATCCTGTTCGTGGTCTTCCTTATCCTGTTCATCCTGTCGCTGCTGTTCGGCGGCCTGCGTCGCGGACCCAGGATATAAGCCACGCGCATACCGAGTAAGAGGGACAACGCCCCGGCCCCAGACCGGGGCGTTGTCTTATCTGGCATTCGCTATTGCAGCGCCATCAAGCTGGCGATAACGATGGCGTCCAGGATGCCGATCAGAATGAGCCAGCGGCAGAGTTGGCGAAGCGCCGCAGCCACCGCATCCTTGCGCATTGGCCGATCCTGGAATATCCAACGGAGCCCCATCTTGATTCGCCGCAGGTCGAAACGGCCGGTGGCTTCGACCTGCCGCGGATCGACGCGCGCGACCATGATGCTCATCAGGCCAGGAACGAGCGTCACGATGATCGCGAGGACGAAAGCCGCCCAGAACAACGGTGACTTGCCATGGGGATCGAACTGGCACAGATCGCAATCCGGTTCCGGGAAGTGCGTGGAGAACGCCATGTAAATGGCGCCGATGTACCCGAGGGTCCACACGACGACGAGCACCCGCAGAATCCACGCGAGTACCCGGAGAAAGCGCGTCGGAATATCCCTCAGTCCAAGCAGCGCTCCGTTGGTGTACCGCTCATGTCCTGCTCCCATGTGTCCGAGTGGACCCATGTCGACCCGACGCTCCATACCGTGCGTAAAACACATGGACACGATTTTCGTCACGATGCCCAGTGCAACCATCGCCATAAAGTAAACATTGATAAACACGGGCACGCGCCTGATCCTATTCGGAGCGAAATCTAGGCCGTCGTCCCATCGACCGTCAACGTCCTTGCCGTGACAATCCTCTCCTTGTTCGAAACGACTGTTTCGATGCAACTTCCGGCTCGGAAACAGGCACTCACGCTGGCGCTCCATGTCCGGAAGGGAAATTCATCTGCCCTCGGCATAACACCCGCCACAATGCCCGCGCTATCGCTCGCTCTGGAGGATGAGTCATGCGCAAGCTCCTCTGTCTTATCTTCGCCCTCGGTCTCGCGGGCACGGCCTCGGCCGACTCGGCGCGAAGCAGTGCCGCCGATACCGACTTCGTCCGCAAGGCGAGCAGCGGCAACCTCACCGAGATCGCACTGGGCAAGCTTGCCGCCGACCAGGCATCGTCGGACGACGTGAAGAAGTACGCCGCGCGCATGGTGACCGATCACACGCAGGGCAACGAGCAACTCGGAAAGCTGGCAGGTAGCAAGGGCATCCAGATCGCGACAGCGCCCGACGTGGCGCAGCAACATGACATCGACCGTCTCAAGGGCCTCGACGGCGCGGCCTTCGATCGCGCTTATTCCGACCTGATGGTTCGCTCGCACAAGCTCACGGCGGGCCTCTACGAGCTCGAGGCGACGAAAGGCGAAGACACGGAGATACGCGCCTTCGCGCACGACACGTTGCCCGTCCTTCGCGAGCACGAGAAGCTGGCGGACTCGTTGCCACCGTTCTGACCCGACCCGGGCTCGCCGCAGGCGGCGAATCGGCGGATCATGACGGGCCCGCCCTTCCCATTCTCCCGGACACGCCATGTCTCACGATGCCCTTGCCGCTCTCGATCGCCTTCCCCGCATCGCGCTTCTCGACAACGCCACGGCAATACATCGCCTTTCCCGTATCGAAGAACAACTCGGCCTGACGCGGCGAGGCATCCGTTTGAGCATCAAACGCGACGATGTCATGGCGCTGGGCGGCGGCGGCAACAAGCTGCGCAAGATGGAATATCACCTTGGCTATGCGCGCGACATCGGCGCGGACACGGTGATCACGGTGGGCGGCGTCCAGTCCAACCATGCGCGATTGACGGCGGCGGCGGCCGCCCGTCATGGCTTTGCGTGCGAAATGCTGCTTGCGCGCATGGTTCCCAAGGAGGGAGATGACTATGAGAAGAACGGCAATGTGCTTCTCGATGAATTGTYTGGCGCCACGGTGACCCTGCTGCCGCGCGGTGAGAATGCGCTCGTCCACGCCAATGCACGTGCCGAGGCGCTGCGGAACGAAGGGCATACGGTCGTCGTCCTGCCCACCGGGGGTTCTACGCCTCGCGGTGTGCTCGGCTATGCGCGCTGCGCGCGCGAGATCTCCCAGCAGGAAGACGAGCTCGGGCTGCGCTTCGACCGTATCGTCGTTCCGAACGGAAGCTCCGGAACGCATGCGGGCCTGGTGGCAGGGTTCGCCGCCCTGGGTCGCGATCCGGCACGCGTATCCGCGTATTCCGTTCTCGGCGAGCGGGACGCCACCGCGGCGACGACGCACGGCCTCGCGCGCGAGGGACTCGGACTGCTGGAGTCCACGGCCGACCTTGCCGCGAACGAGGTGCATGTCGATGGGTCGCAGCTTGGCGACGGCTACGGCGTGCCTACGCCAGCGATGAAGGAAGCCTTGCGTTTAATGGCGAGTGCCGAGGGCATCCTGCTCGATCCGGTGTACTCGGGGAAGGCGTTCGCCGGGTTGTTGCAGGACCTGCGCAGCGGGGTCGTGCGCGATGGGGAGCATGTTTTGTTTGTTGCTACCGGTGGGCAGCCGGGGCTTTATGCGTATCGCGAGGACCTGATGGGGTGAAGCGATGCTCTGTGTGGGAGCCGCTTCAGCGGCGATACCTGGCGGTGTCGCCAGCACCATCGCCGATGAATCGGCTCCCACATTCAGCGCGACCAGCCGGCCTTACGGCAACTCCACGCGCGCAACCAACCCACCACCCGCCCGATTCGCAAGCGTAAGCCGCCCGCCCACCGACAGCATCAACTGCGCCGCAATCGCCAATCCCAACCCGGTCCCACCCGTATCGCGGTTCCGCGACGTCTCCAGTCGATAGAACGGCTCCAGCACACGCGCCAGCTCGTCATCGGGAATACCCGGCCCGTTGTCGGCCACCTCGATACACAAGGCCCCGGCGGACGTGCGCGTCATGCCCACCTCCGCAGCACCCGCGTACTTCAACGCGTTGTCGATCAGGTTGCCTAGCACTCGACGCAGGGCCTGCGGCCGGACGATGGCGGTGCCGTCGACGCTGCCGGTGAGACTCACCGCTTTGCCTGTGTCCTGGTAGTCGAACACCAGGCTTTCCATGAAGGCCGCCGGGTCGATCTTGCGCGGTGTCTCCGTCGCGCCGTGCGCGCTGCGCGCATAAGCGACGCCCTCTCGCACCAGATGCTCCATCTCGTGCAGGTCCTGTAGCAACTTGCCACGCTCCGGACACTCCTCGAGGCCCTCGGCGCGCAGGCGCATCCGTGTGATCGGTGTCTGCAGGTCGTGCGAGATCGCGACGAGGATCTGCAGGCGTTCCTTCACGTAGAGGGCAATGCGATCCTGCATGGCGTTGAAGGCAACCGCCGCCTGTGCCACCTCGGTCGGACCGTCCTCGGACATCCGTGGTCCCTCGTTCGTGGGCGTGATGGATTCCGCGGCGCGCGCCAGACGCACCAAGGGCCGCGTCGCCAGACGGACAGCCACCCAGGTAATCACCAGAAGCACGACCATCTGCAGGATGAAGACGAAGGGCAGCCAGTCGGCGAGGGGCATCACCCGGGGGGTCACCTCGATGCTCAGGGGCTCTCCGTCATGCAGGGTGAGATGCACCTGGTAGCGTTCCGGACCCATCGACACGGTGTTCGCCTTGACCGCAAACGATGGTCCGACTTCACGCTGGATCAGATCGGTGACGACACGCGCGCGATTCGAAATCGGATCGGCGCCGGCCTTGCCGGGCCCGAGGATATAGCGATAGTTATCGCGCTGGAGACGACTTATCCATGCCGGCCGTTCCACCGCCGGAAGACGGTCAAGGATCGCGACCGACGTACCGACGTCGTGCTCGAGCGTATTGAGCATGATCGTCTTGGCGCTCTGGTAACGCTCGAAGAAGAGCAGCCCGAACGACATGCCATGCGCTAGCAGCAAACCGGCGAAGATGATCAGGTACAGGCGCGACGCGATGCTGCGCGGCATCCAGCGCCGGAGCGTCGCCTTCACGACGCTTCCCCGAGCACCGTGACCGGCATGGTGAAGACGTAGCCTTCGTTGCGGACCGTCTTGATGTACGCCTGTTCGCGCGCATCGTCGACGAGGCGCTGGCGAAGACGACTCACCATCAGGTCGATCGAGCGGTCGAACAACTCGGCGT
>NZ_JBFUIT010000160.1:0-8768 GCF_056401735.1 Luteibacter sp. P4_D7_3 | reverse complement strand
GTAGCCTGGTGGAAGAGCGTCCTCTCCCACCAGGCTGATCCGGGTCCGTTCGGGCTCAGAACGTCTTTTCGATGCCCAGCAGGATCGACTGGTTGGCGTGGGTCGCGGCATCGAACAGGGCCTGGTACTCCACCCGCAAGGTAAGTCCGCTGTTGAACTGCGCCTGCGCGCCGATTCCGAGCAGCGCGTGGTTGCGCGCCGTGCTGCCGACGTTGGCCCGATAGAGCGGCCCGGCGAGCAGATCCGCGTAGCTCATGGTGGCGTCGCTGCTTCCCTGGAAATCACGCTGGTACTCCACCCGCACGCGCGGCACCAACATGCCGAAGTCGCGTTTGAGGCGGAATTCCGCGCGCAGGCCCAGGGCACCGGTCGAGGTCCGCACGTTCTGTCCCCGGTAGTCGAGCGCGTACGTGGAGTCGCCATGCTCGGTATAGCCGTCCAGCTGGGCACGTGCCAGGTCCAGGCGTCCGTACGGCGTCAGGCGCATGCTGCCGTTGTCGTGTTCGTATCCGACCGCGACCGATGCGAATGCCTGCTTGCCGTTGCGGCTGCCGGTGACGCGTCCGCCATCCGCCGTGACGTAGCGGCGGGCATCGAAGTCCAGCCATTGGTAGCCGATCAGCGTGTCGATATACGTCGCGTCGCTTGGTCTCAGGCTGGCGTAGAGGGCGATGTTGTAAGCCGTCGCGGAACTGTGGCTGCCCATCTTGCCGATGTCGCTGCTGTCGTGGCCGTAGCCGACACCCAGGCCCAGCGTGAGGGCATTCGACAGACGTTTGTCCGCGCCGACGCTGACGCCTGATGTCGTGAAGTCCACGCCGTTGGTCGCGGCGCCGCGATCGGTCGAACCGAAGTTCACGGCACCGCCGGTCCAGAAGGCGACATCATCCGGCGAGCTCGATCCTTCCTGCACCGGCGAACCCTTCGGCTCCGGCTGCAGGAAGTTCGGGCCGTTCGGATCGGTCATCGCATCCGCGACACCCTTACCCGGACGAGTCGTATCCGTAGGCGTGCGACCGCCACCGGAGCTGAAACTCAGCCCGTTGCTGAAGCGTGAGTTCGCGGCCCCATGCAACGATTCCAGGCGCTGCTGGAAGTTCGAGATCTGCCCCGTCGCCATGCGCCGCGTGGAATCCACCTGCGCACCGAGGACGCCGAGCACTTCCGGATCCTTCGACGGATCCGGCCGCGCGGTCACCGTGATCGTCACGGTCGCCGGTTGCGATGTCGCATAGGCATTGGCGAGGGTATAGACCAGTTGTGCCTGGCCAGAGAAAGCGGCCGCTGCCGCGAAGTCGAGGCGATAGCCGTTCGCTGTCTTCACGATCGTTCCGTGCCCTGCTTGCGCGGGTGAAAGCGAAACCACCGTGGCATCGGTGAACGGACCGCCACGCGCAGCGGACGTGAGGTCCACCTGCACGTTCTGTCCCGCGGCAACCGTCGCACTCAAGGCGGGAGCGACGGGTCGTTCCTGCAGCGTCACCGTCACCGTGCCCGGCTGAGATGCACCGAAGGCGTTGGACACGGTGTAGGTGAAGTGCTGGATACCGCTGGCATCCGCAGGTGCGGCGTAGACGATATTCGTACCGTTCACGGTGGCCGTGCCCACGGTGGGCGCGGTGACGATAGCCACCGTGGTGAAGGGGCCGCCGGTGGCGCCCGTGGTGGCATTGACGGTGACCGGATTGCCGGCCGTCGCCGTGACGGCCTGGTTGGTCACGATCGGGACGGCACCCGCCTGTACGGTGACGGTGACTGTGGCGGCATTCGATGTACCGCCGGGACCGGTCGCCGTGTAAGTGAAGGTGTCGGTACCGAAGAAGTTGGCGGCAGGCGTGTAGCTGATCGACAGGCCGTTAGCGACCGCCGCACCGTGTGCGGGATTACTCGCCACGGTGACCGACGTGATCACGCCGGTGTCGTTGGTGGTGACCGGAATCGAGACGGCCTGGTTAGCCGGCGTGCTGGCTGTATCGGCCACGGCAACCGGTATGGCATCGCCGATCGTGACGGTATAAGCCTGCGTCCCCGTCATGCCGTGCGCGTCGGTGGCCTGGATGGTGAACGATGCCGGGCCGTGTACCGTCGGGGTGCCGGCAAGGATGCCGCCCGGGGATAACGTGAGGCCCTGCGGTAAAGCCCCCGAGCTGACGATGAATGTGTAAGCCGCGACACCGCCGGTTCCCGTCAGTGTCGTGGTGTAGGCAGTGGCCACGATGCCGTTCGGCAAGGTAGCCGGCGAGATGCCTACGGTGACGGCTGCGATCGTCAGCGTATACGCACGGCTGACCGTCACGGGAACGGCGCTGCCGTCGGTGACCGACACGGTGAAGGGGAAGCTCCCCGTGACGGTCGGCGTGCCGCTAAGCAGCCCGCTGGCTGCATCGAACGTCATGCCCGCGGGCAAGCTACCCGTTTGCGACAACGTGCGCGGTGCTGAACCACCGCTACTGGTAAAGGCGACGCTGCTGCTCACACCGTAGGTCGCGGTGAGCGCCGGGCTCGCTGGCAAAAGGACGAGCGGATCCGCATCGACGGTCAGCGTCGTGTTGATCGTCGTCGAGAAGGGCGCGCCGGTGCCGGTCGTGCTGTCCGTTGCATGGACCGTGACCGGGAAGCTGCCAGCCTGGGTGGGCGTGCCGCTTATCGTACCGTTGGCAAAACTCAGGCCCGGGGGCAGTGCACCGGTTTCGGTGATCGTGTAAGCAGGCGTGCCGCCGCTCGCGGTGAACGCTCCGGTGAAGGCTTGCCCGACATGGGCATTCGCCAATGTTCCCGGCGAGACCGTGATGGTTGGCGCGGCGATGGTGAAGCTATAGAGCCGGCTTCCCGTGCTGCCGAAGGCATCGGTCGCGGTCGTCGTGACGCTGAAGGTGCCTGCGGCAGTCGGCGTACCGGACAGCGTGCCGCCCGCGGAGAACGTCAGACCTGCCGGCAGCGCGCCTCCGGTGACCGCGTAGGTGTAAGTGCCGCTACCCCCGCTGGCCGTGACGGACTGCGTGTAGGGAGTGCCGATCGCGGGAGCCGGCAGGGTGGTCGGCGCGATCGTGATTGTCGGTGGGCTGACGGTCAGCGTGTACGCAAGCTGCTTCGTGAACGGTGCACCCGTGCCGGTGGAGTTGTCGGTGACGGTGACGGTGAAGTTATATGTGCCCGCTGTCGTGGGTTGGCCTGAAAGTACGCCGGTCGACGGTGACAGGGAAACGCCGGGCGGAAGCGTGCCCGTCGAGCTGAACGTGTAGGGAGCGGTACCGCCGCCGGCGATCAACGCCGACGAGTAAGCCTGACCGACCACACCCGCGGGGACGCTGCCCGGCGTGAGGGTGATCGTCGGCGCAGCCACGGTGGTGGAATACGCGCGGCTTCCCATGAAACCGAGACTGTCGGTGGCGGTCACCGTGATGTTGAACGTACCGGCAGCGGTCGGCGTGCCGCTTATCGTGCCGCCCGAAAATGACAAGCCGTTGGGCAGGGCGCCCGAGGTGATCGCGAAACTGTAGGCCGGGGTGCCGCCCGACGCGCTAAGCGCCTGCGAGTAGGCGATGCCCACGGTGGGGGCGGGCAAGGTCACGGGCGCGACGGCGATGGTCGGCGCGTTCGAGGTCATGCTGTAGGCGCGAGCGCCCGTGAAGCCCAGACTGTCGGTTGCCGTGACCGTGAAGTTGAACGTGCCCGTGACCGTGGGTGTGCCGGCGATCGTATTGCCTGCAAGCGACACGCCCTGGGGCAGGGCGCCGGATGTCACAGCGAAGGTGTAGGGCGCACCACCGCCGGACGCGGCAAGGGCCTGCGAATACGCCGTACCCGCCGTCGCACTCGGCACGGTCGTCGGCGTGATGGAGATCGTTGGGGCGCTGATCGTGACGGTATAGGGGGTCGACTGACTAAACGGCCCGGTACCGGTGGAGCTGTCGGTTGCCTTGATCGCGAACGTGTAGCTGCCCACGACCGTTGGCGTGCCCGAAAGTACGCCAGTACCGGAAAGGGTAAGACCAGTGGGGAGCGCCCCGCCGGCTGGATCCCGGACATACGTATAAGGTGCGGTGCCGCCGGTCGCGCTGGCAGCTTGACTATAGGCCGTACCGGCGGTCCCGTTCGGGAGCGTTGCGGGACTAATGACGATGTTCGGCGCGGTTACGGAGAGTGAGAGGGTTCCCGTGCCGGTATGACTGGCGCTGTCGGTCACCATAAAGATCGGGCTGAAGGTGCCTCCTGCGGTCGGTATGCCGCTGACGACACCGGCTGAGGACACGGTGATGCCTGCGGGGAGCGAGCCACCACTCAGCGACCACGTGTAGGGAGCCGTGCCGTTGCTGGCGGCGAGTGTCTGGCTGTAGGCCGTGGCGATCGTTGCATTGGGCAGGGACGTCGTGTCGACCGTCGGGTTGGTCTGGATGACCGTGACCGTGATCGGGACAACGGAGTTGTCTTCGGCATCGTAGACCGCGAAGTTGTCGCTCGTCGCGCCGTCGCCGTTGTTGTGGTAGCTCAACAAGCCGGTGCCGTTGTTGTTTCCGTTGTCGGTTCCGTGCAGCGGACCCGTATGCCCGTTAAGAGGGGCGTCGTGGTTCAAACCGAAGATCGCGCAGTTCTGCAGGTCGGTGAACGCGTCGCTTCCGCCGCCGGACTGGACCGTGAGGTGCACCGGCGGGCAATTCGCGGCATGTGCCACACCGCCCAGCATCAGCAGGCAGAAAAAGACAAGCCAACTTGCGCGACGTGCACGCGTGCGACCGGAGGCGACCGGCGTGCGGTCTCCGAAGAAAAGCGTTTTCATAATGTCCCCTGTTCCCTGACGCCGCTGTCCTGTCGCGCATACGCGCGCGTTCTTGCGAAGCGGCGCGGGTAGTATCGGGGCCAGTGCGATCCAGCAATGTGCAGAAACGGCAGCGTCGTCAAAAGTGCCGGCTATGCCTCTTGTTAGCTCTCATCGCATCCACGAGAGTGCGACCCACGGCGTGGGGGCGTGCGCCAACCAACCAGGGGACGCACCATGTCTAACTACTACCTCGGGCAAATCATGCTCGCGGGGTTCAACTTCGCGCCGAGAGGCTTCGCGCAATGCAACGGCCAGCTGTTGCCTATCAACCAGAACTCCGCCTTGTTCTCACTTTTAGGTGTTCAGTTCGGTGGTAACGGCACCGTGACCTTCGGCCTGCCCGACCTGCGAAGCCGCACACCGGTCGGCGCGGTCTCATCGGTCGACGCTGCCTGGCAGCCGCCGGTCTACCCCATGGGCATGTTGGCAGGGGTCGAGTCCGTGACACTCCTGCAAACGGAGATGCCGACGCACTCGCATCCGCTCAACGCAACGACGGCAGCTGGCGCGGTCAGGTCTCCAGCCAATGCGCTCTATGGCGGCTCGGGCACGGAATCGTTCTACACAGCCAATGYACWCCCCACGCCGCTGGCCCCTCCCATGGTGGGCCCTAACGGTGGAAACACGTCGCACAACAACATCCAGCCGCTGAGCGTGCTGGGTTTCAATATCGCGCTGTCGGGCATTTACCCCTCGCGCGGCTGACACAGCACAAAGGAGCCACATCATGTCTGAGTGTTATGTCGGTGAAATCCGCATGTTCGGTTTCAGTCGTGTCCCCCAGGGTTGGCAAGCCTGCGATGGCAGCCTGCTTTCGATCGCCGATTACGAGGTTCTCTTTACCTTGATCGGTACGACCTACGGTGGGAACGGGGTGACGACCTTCGCCGTCCCCGATCTGCGGGGGCGCATTCCGGTGGAACAAGGGCAGGGTCCTGGTCTGAGTCCTTACGTGCTCGGTCAGCAGACGGGTACCGAAACGGTCACGCTGTTGCTGAATCAGTTGCCTGTGCACAACCACCTCTGCGTGGCGACGACCGATACCGGAACCACGGCTACGCCGGGTCCCACGGTGGTGTTCGGCGGCATCGCCCCGGACACCATGTACACCTCCAGCGTCACCGGTCTGACCGCCTATCCAATGGGTGCCACCGCAATCGGCGCGCAGGGTGGCTCCGGTCCGCACAACAATCTGATGCCGACCCTCAGCGTGGCGTTCTGCATCGCCTGGGCCGGCATCTTTCCTTCGCAATCCTGACCTTCGCCTGGAAGACATTCTCATGACGCAACCCTTTCTCGGCGAGATCCAGGTCTTCGGCTTCTACTTCGCACCGGCGAACTGGGCGTTCTGTAACGGCGAGACCCTCGCGCTGCAGCAGAACACCTCGTTGTTCGCGCTGATCGGTACGACCTACGGAGGCAATGGCACGACGACTTTCCAGTTGCCGAACCTCGCCTCCCGTGCACCCGGTGGGATCGGCACGGGTGCGCCGGCGACGACACCACGGGTCGCCGGTGAAACGTATGGTGAGTTTGGCCACACGCTCACGGTGCAGGAAATGCCGTCGCATAACCACAGCATGTCGGTATACGTGCAGCATGACACGACCTTGCGTACCTCGGTTCCCGCGCCGGGCAGCGCACTGGTTGCGCCTGCCACTACGTCGCCGTTCGTGCTGGGCGCCACGCCAACCACCACCTTCGCTCCGACGGCGGTCACTGCTGCGGGTGGCAATCAACCACACGAGAATTGCCAGCCGTTCCTGGGGCTGAACTTCTGCATCGCTCTCCAGGGCACTTTCCCCGCGTTCCAGTGAGCCTGCCTGCGTTCCCCGAGGCTCGTGCGGACAGCGGCGCCATCGCGGCGTCGCTGTCGATCGCGGATGTCACGCTGCATGCGTGTGACGACGGCGACATGCCCTTCCTGCGTTCCCTGTATCGGCAGACGCGCGATGACGAACTCGCGTTCACCGGTTGGCCGGAAGCGACAAAAGCGGCGTTCGCCAACAGCCAGTTCGATTTGCAGCACACGCATTTCGTGCGCTATTTCCCCAACGCCCATTTCATGCGACTGCGCTGCGGCGATCGCGATATCGGTCGCTACTATCTCGACATCAAGGACGATGCCTGGCACGTCGTGGATATCGCGATCCTTGCAGAACGACGCGGGCAAGGCATCGGTTCGGCCTTGCTCCAGGCAACCCGGGCGCTCGCCCCTGCCGTGACACTTAGCGTGGCCACGAACAATCCCGCCGCCATGCGTCTGTACGCGCGACTGGGATTCGTCGATGAAGGTGAGGCCGGCAGCATGCACCGGCAGATGCGCGCTAGTTGTAGATAGCCTGGTAGATGAAGCCGTTCGCGTCGCGCGCGATGGCCACCAGGAAAATGCCGAATTCGCCCAGCCCTCGGTGCTTCATCGCGTAGATGCGCTGCGGAAAGACGATGGCCGCGGTGTTGTGGAACAGCAACGAGAAGCCCGCGCGGACCGCGCCCTGCATCGTCGGACCCGCGCCCTGAAGGGGCTTCACTTCGACCAGCACGAAGGCGGACTCGCCTTCGCCGACATCGACGTGGAAGGTGTCGTTGAGGTGTGGCGCGAAGTGCTCGATCTGTAGGAACTGCATGGAATCCTTCCCCCGAAGTAGTCCGCGCCCCAGAAGGGGCGCGGATGTCTACTCTAGTTCGGAATACCGCAATCGTCGATCACCGCGGCCCCTGTAGGAGCCGCTTCAGCGGCGATGCCCTTAGTTCGGCAAGCCCAAATCGTCAATCATCGCCTTAAGGAACCGAGCCGCCTCACCACCCGTCGCCGCACGATGATCGAACGTCAGCGACAGYGGCATGCGGCGATGCACTTCGATACCGCCCATCACGGCAACCACATCGTGGCTGAGCTTGCCGGCGCCGACGATGGCGACGGTCGGCGGGACGACCACCGGGGTGGCGTACCGGCCGGCGAACATGCCGAAATTCGACAGGCTGATCGTGTAGCCCGAGAGCTCCGACGCCGCGATGCTGCGATCTTCGACCGAGCTGCGCAGGCGCTTGATGGCGGCACGGATACCGGCACCGTCGAGCACGTCCGCATTGCGCAGGGCGGGCACGAAGAGGCCGTCGTCCGTATCCACGGCAATACCGATGTCCACGTGCGGGTGAAGCGTGCGCGTGAGGTCCTTGCCGTTGAACCAGGCGTTGAGCGCCGGCACGGCCTTGCATGCCACCACGACCGCGCGAATGAGGCGGGCGGTGATGTCCTGCTTGCCGATCCAGGCGTGCAGGTCGGCGTCGTCGACGATGGAGGTCGGGACGACCTGCGCGTGAGCATCGGCCATGACGCGCGCCATGTTGCGGCGAACGCCCTTGAGCTGCTCCGGCTGACCCATCGCTTCCTTGCCCGGGGGCGAAGTGCGAACGGCCTTGCCGGCCAGGGACACCGGCGTACGCGAAGGCGCCGGACCCGGCTCGGGAAGCGTCGGTGCGAGGTGCTGCGCGGCGGCCGGGCGTGCTGCCGGAGCCGAACCCACGGCGGCGCTGCCGTTGGCGGCGGCGTTCTTCACGTCGCCCATGGTGATGACACCACCGGCGCCGGTCGGCTGCACGCGGGTGAGGTCGATCTTCATCTTCTTGGCGAGGGCACGCACGGCCGGGACGGCCTTCACGCCACCGGCGCTGGAGACCTGCTCGGTGTGCACGGCATTGCCGCTGACCATGGCGCCGACGACGGTACCTTCGTCTTCGCGCTTGGCCGGCGCGGGGCCGTCCGAATCGATCTCGCCGCCGTCGTCGGAAGCGATGACCTTGGACGCGTCGTCCGGCGCCTGGCTACCGACGCTCTTCTTCGGGCCATGGTGATGGCCGGTGGATTCGGCTTCGGCGCGCTGGCGTGCGTTCGGGTCGATCTCGAAATCGGCCAGCGAGGCGCCGGTTTCGATGATGTCACCGACGG
>NZ_JBFUIT010000159.1:0-8780 GCF_056401735.1 Luteibacter sp. P4_D7_3 | reverse complement strand
GTTTCCAGCTCGCGCTCGATGTGATCAACCGCGTGCCTCGCTTTGCAGGTGAGCGCGAGAAGGCGACGCAGCGTTACTGGTCGGATATCCAGCGCCACAAGCTTTACGTCAGCGAACACGGCCAGGATCTTCCCGACGTGCGTAACTGGCAGTGGCAGGCCGAGGAGGCGGGCGAGTGAGCATCGCCACCGGCCATGTGCTCGCCCTCAACACCGGCTCTTCGTCGCTGAAGTACGGTCTGTACCGTGTCGATGGCGAAACCTGCGAGGCCTTGTTGACGGAGAACACGGAGTCCGCTGGCAACGGCAGTGACCCGATCGCGACCATTGTCGGCACGTTGCGCGATCGCGGCCTGCCGGCACCGGATGCCATCGGCCATCGTCTCGTGCATGGCGGCCCGAACGTGCGTCAGCACGCACGTATCGACGAGCAACTGATGGTGCATCTGGATGAAGCGCGTGCCTTTGCACCGCTGCATGTGCCGGCAGCGGTGCAGATGGTGAAGCGCTGTCGCGTGGCGTTTCCCGGCGTGACGCAGGTGGCCTGCTTCGATACGGCGTTCCACGCGACCATGCCGGAAGTTGCGCGCACCCTGCCCTTACCGGCGGATCTGCGAGCGGGTGGCATAGAGCGTTACGGCTTCCACGGGCTGTCGTACGAGTCCATCGTGCGGCAGCTTGGCGATGCGGTGCCTTCGAAGCTCGTTATCGCCCACCTCGGCAATGGCGCCAGCCTGTGCGCCGTGCGCGATGGCAAATCGATCGATACCACGATGGGACTGACACCAACGGGCGGCATCGTCATGGGCACTCGCCCGGGCGATCTCGATCCCGGCGTGCTGCTCTACCTGATGCGCGAGCGCGGTTACGACGCCAAGCGCCTGGAGACCCTGGTCGACCACGAGTCGGGATTGAAAGGCCTGTCCGGCGGGACGAGCGATATGCGCGAGTTACACACCATGGACAACGCGGCGTCGCATCTCGCGCAGGATGTCTTCGTGCACGTGGCGAGCAAGCACATCGCCGGGATGATCACCTCGCTAGGCGGTATCGACCTGCTGGTCTTCACCGGCGGCATCGGCGAGAACGACGCGGTAACCCGCGACGCCATCCTCGCCGGCCTGCAATGGATCGGCGACTTCAATTCCCGCGTCATCCCCACGGAAGAGGATGAGCAAATCGCAAGACACACCTGGAAGCTAGCCAGTTAGTTTTTGCTGAATTTCGCCGGCTCCCACACAAACCCGCCCGGCCTATGCAGCGGATTCATGTAGGAGCCGATTCATCGGCGATGCCGTTAGACCACCACGACCGGAATCTTGCCGATGCGCGACTGCCATTCCTTCGGCCCGGAGATGTGCACCGACGAACCGGCGCTATCCACCGCCACAGTCACCGGCATGTCCCTCACCTCGAACTCGTAGATCGCTTCCATGCCGAGATCCTCGAAGGCGAGCACGCGTGACGCCTTGATCGCCTTCGACACGAGATACGCGGCGCCACCCACGGCCATCAGATACACCGCCTTGTTATCGCGAATCGCGTCGATCGCCGTCGGACCACGCTCGCTCTTGCCGACCATGCCGAGCAGGCCGGTGGTCTCGAGCATCTGGCGCGTGAACTTGTCCATGCGCGTTGCCGTGGTCGGGCCAGCGGGACCCACCACTTCGTCACGCACGGGATCCACCGGGCCCACGTAGTAGATGAAGCGATTGGTGAAGTCGACCGGCAGCTGTTCGCCGCGGTTGAGCATGTCGATCATGCGCTTGTGCGCGGCGTCGCGACCGGTAAGCAGCTTGCCGTTGAGCAGGATGGTCTCGCCCGGCTTCCAGCTCTGCACTTCCTCGCGGGTGATCGTGTCGAGGTTCACGCGGCGACCCTTCGAAGAGTCGTAGGTGAGCTTCGGCCAGTCTTCCAGCGACGGCGGATCCAGCGCGACCGGACCCGAGCCGTCGAGCACGAAGTGCGCGTGGCGCGTCGCGGCACAGTTCGGGATCAGCGCGACCGGCAGGTTGGCCGCGTGGGTCGGATAGTCCTTCACCTTGATGTCGAGCACGGTGGTGAGGCCACCCAGGCCCTGCGCACCGATGCCGAGCGCGTTGACCTTCTCGTACAGCTCCAGGCGCAGCTCTTCGGCACGGTTGGACGGGCCGCGGGCGATCAGGTCGACAATGTCGATCGGCTCCATGAGAGCCTCCTTCGCCAGCAGCATCGCCTTCTCCGCGGTGCCGCCGATGCCGATGCCGAGCATGCCCGGCGGGCACCAGCCGGCGCCCATGGTCGGTACCGTCTTCAGCACCCAGTCCACGATGGAATCGGACGGATTGAGCATGGCGAACTTGGACTTGGCTTCCGAGCCGCCGCCCTTCGCCGCCACGATGACGTCGAGCTTGTCACCGGGGACGATCGTCACGTTGACCACGGCCGGCGTGTTGTCGCGCGTGTTCATGCGCTTGCCGGCGGGGTCGGCGAGCACCGAGGCGCGCAGCTTGTTGTCCGGGTGGTTATAGGCGCGACGCACGCCTTCGTTGACCATATCCTCGACGCCCATGGTGGCATCGTCCCAGCGCACGTTCATGCCCACCTTGAGGAAGACCGTGACGATACCGGTGTCCTGGCAGATCGGCCGGTGGCCCTCGGCGCACATGCGCGAGTTGATGAGGATCTGGGCGATGGCGTCCTTGGCCGCCGGCGACTCTTCGCGCTCGTAGGCGGCGGAGAGGTTCCGGATGTAGTCGACCGGGTGGTAGTACGAGATGTACTGGAGGGCGTCTGCGACGCTCTGGATGAGGTCGTCCTGCTTGATCGAGGTCATGGCGCTACGGCTGGCTCGCGAGGCTGGCAAAGGCGGGATTTTAGCGCACCTGCCGGTGTAAGGTCCGGGGATGTCGGCCGGTCTATTCACGGCACCCCGAAAACACGGAGTTTCCATGCGTCAGATCCGCCTCGCCTTCCTCGCCCTGTTCGTCGCTTTGGCCTCCCTGGCCGCGGCCGGACCGGCGACGGCTGCCCAGACCGCGCCCGAGTTCGCCGGCATCGCCAAGTGGCATAACTCCCCGCCACTGACCATGAAAGGGTTGCGCGGCAAGGTCGTCCTGATCGATTTCTGGACGTATTCCTGCATCAACTGCCTGCGCACCCTGCCCCACGTCACCCACTGGTACGACCAGTACAAGGACAAGGGCCTGGTAATCATCGGCGTGCATTCGCCGGAATTCCCGTTCGAGAAGCAGGAAGGCAACGTGCGCGACGCCATTGCCCGCTTCGGCATCAAATACCCGGTGGCCCAGGACAACGATCTGGAAACCTGGGACGCCTGGGATAACAAGTACTGGCCGGCCGAATACCTGGTGGACCAGCGCGGAAACGTCGTGGCGCACCACTATGGCGAAGGCAACTACATGGACATGGAGAACGCCATCCGCACCCTGCTCGGCTTGCCGCGACTGGCCGACGCCGATGCCAAGGCGGAAACCGACAAGGACGCCCCGGACTTCGCCCAGCTAGGCTCGCCGGAGATGTATTTCGGCGCCGACCGCAGCGAAAACAACGGCAGCCCCGAGGGCAGCGACACCGGCACGCGCGATTACACGGCGCCCTCCCGCCTCGAGTTGAACAAGTTCGCCCTGGTCGGGCGCTGGGAGATCGGCCGCGACAACGCCAGCCTGGTCGGTGCCAACGGCGAGATCCGCCTGCATTTCAAGGCGAAGATGGTCCACATGGTCGCCAGCGCCAACGACCCGATCACGGTCGAAGTCGCCGTGGACGGCAAGCCGCAGCCGCCGGTCACGGTGCAGGCGAGCAAGCTCTACACCTTGTTCGACGGCGACGGATACAAGGACCACGTGCTCACCATCAAGATCCCCAAGGCGAACTTCCACATGTTCACCTTCACCTTCGGGTAATAGTGTGGGAGCCGATTCATCGGCGATGCCCGGCGCAGCCGGGCCCGGACATTGCGGCGACCTGCTTTCGCCGCTGAAGCGGCTCCCACAGAAAACGGGGCATCAGAACTGGCGTGCACCGGGGTCGACGGCCTTGCAGCTGCCTTGGAACTTCTCGATGCCGTCGATCGTGATCTCGCCGGTACGCCTGTCTATATCGACCTTCGGGTGGTTGAGGCCATTCAAACGGTAACTCGCCCGGATGCGGTCCGGCGACACGTCGATATCCGTCAACGGCCACCAACCGTCCTGTCCGCCCGACGAAATGGGCGGTATGAGGCGTTTCGGTGGCCGTATGCGTCCTTGCCCCTGGTGGATCTCGATCTGGGCCGTCCCCTGCACCTGAGACGGATCCAGCGTGTTGTGCTGGGTATCGACATATTTGTGGTGCTTCGAATCCCATTCGGAGTCGTAGCTGGTATGCGACTCGAGATGCTCGCCGACGCCCGGGCAAATCAGGCTGAGATCGGTCTGGGGCGACTGCTGGGCTGACGCAATCGTCGCCAGCCAGGGCAATGCGACGTAAGTCAGGAAGACGGCGACACGCTTCATGTCCAACCTCTGTGGTCCGGAAGGAAAGGCCTCTGTTCGTAAGAAAACACGTTAGTCGACCATCTGTCGAGGGTCGGTCACTTGCCAAGAGTGTTTCTTAAGATATATCGTACGATCACTACGTACGATACATCGGAGAACACCCATGCACTTTTTCCACCACGCCAAGCACCGGTTCCACGACAAGATGGCTGCCATGGCCATGGGCCGCGGCGGCCGTTTCGGCGGCGGCCCGTTCGGCTTCGACGACCGTGACGGCATGCGCGGCGGGCGCGGCGGCGGTCGTTTCGGCGGCGGCCGCATGTTCGGCACCGGCGACCTGCGCCTCCTCCTGCTCGCCCTGATCGAAGAGCAGCCGCGCCACGGCTACGAACTCATCCGCACTATCGAAGAGATGTTCGACGGCCAGTACAGCCCAAGCCCGGGCGCCATCTACCCGACCCTGACCATGCTCGAAGAACTCGGCTACGCGCGCGTCGAAGCCGAGACCGGTGGCAAGAAGCTCTACGCCATCACCGAAGCAGGCAGCCAGTTCCTGCAGGACAACCGCGACACCCTCGAAGCCCTCACCGAACGCCTGCAGGTGATGTCCCGTCACATGCGCCGCATGGGCGTGCCGGACGGCATCCGCGAAGCCATGCACGCGATCAAGCACCAGCTCATGAACCACCACAAGAGCTGGGACGATACCGAAACCAAGCGCGTCGCCGGCATCATCCACGCAGCTGCAAAGGCCATCGCGGAGCGCAACGCATGAGTGCGACCGAACGGCATGCCATCCAGCGGGTGCGTCATGAGGTAAAAATGCGCCTGCTCGATGTGAAGCAGGTGACGTGGCTTACGCCACACATGGTTCGCGTCACGCTGACCGGCGAAAGCCTTAGGGGCTTCGTTTCGGCCTCGCCCGACGACCACGTCAAGGTGTTCCTCCCCCTCGACGGCGGCGCCATCAACCACCCGACCATGGGTCCGGATGGTCCTGTGTACCCGGAAGGCGTCACGCCCTCTCCGRCACGCGATTACACGCCACGTCGATACGACCCCGCCACCAACGAACTGGACATCGACTTCGTGCTGCACGGCGAAGGTCCGGCATCCACCTGGGCCGAATCGGTGAAAGTCGGCGACAAACTCGGCGTCGGTGGCCCCCGCGGCTCCATGGTCATCCCCGACGACTACGACCATTACGTGCTGGTCGGCGATGAAACCGCCCTGCCCGCGATCGGCCGTTGGCTCGAGGAAATGCCTTCGACGACGCCCGTGACCGTGTTTGCCGAAATTGCCTCGCTCGAAGAGAAGCAATTGCTTCGCCGCGATGTGCGTTGGTTCGTCCGCGGTGAGTCACCTTCGATGGACGAAGCGCTTGCTGCGTTAGCGATTCCGCCTGGCGACACCTTCTGGTGGGTTGCCGTCGAGTCCATGCGTGCACGTGCGCTGCGTTCGCTGCTGGTCGAGAAGCGTGGGATCGACAAGGACTGGGTGAAGGCGACCGGATATTGGCTGGCTGGGTGAGTTCAGGACACGCATGACACGGAAAACAATATCTGGTCACGCAACTCATCTGGACCCGACCAGAGAGAGAGCTCGGCAACGAAATCCTCGCCCTCTACATCCCGTAAGCGCCGCTTAACCGCTCCACTTCGTGAACACATAACCCTGCCAGCTCTACCCTATTCCCTTGACACCTCCACAGACACTCACCTGCTGTTCCATACGCACGACTGCCTAGTCGGATTAAACTTCATGCCTACGGCACACGTTATTGCCCTCGGCTCATGTAAGGAATCGCACTTGTATGCTCGACGCGGATCACCCGGATACTGATAATACTTATTACTCGCCAATTTGACTGCACTACAAGATGGCGGCATTGCTGTCATCGCTCGCGATTCCCCGACTGTCATGTCTACGTCCAACTCACCTTGTTCTGAATGCGTTTCGCCAATAAGACGAGCCCCCCTAACGACAATCGATTTTTCGTCCACATCTTCATCGCTCATCTCTTGCTGATTCATTAGCAGCTTGAGCTCTACTGGCACTTGAACTATCACACCACCTTTGTTTACGGGGACGAGACCCACGACGGCCACCTCCTTCCCAGGCTCGATACTCTGGGCAGGGATGGATTTACCTGCGATGAGAAGACGCGAAACAGAAGTTGTACCCCGACAGCTATTTTCCGTGGCGGTACTTTTGCAGATCGACCTAACCTGCAGGCCCTCAATCTCCACAAGTCCGCCAAGCATCGAGACGTGACTCGTTACAGCAGTTCCCTCGGCTGTTGCCATGGTTGAATTCACCAAATTGGCGGACTCAGTGGCCAAATTGTCGATTGTGAGAATCGACAAGGCAGGCAAGCCGTACGATATCTTCGTGCGCTGTGCGTCACTGCTGCCGGAACCTTCTTTTTCGACGATCTCAACCGGATCCTGATCTAACGTTGGCTCCGATATGTCTGGCATATCTAAATAAATGTAAGTTCGACCACTATCTGCTCCGGATCGAGCACTAAAAGAAAGCGTTTGCGCATCGATTGTTCCACTTAATACCAAGAGCATCGACACCACGAGAAATGTTGAGGGCGATTTCATCTGAACCTCCATGTTCTTCCACTCCGATTGCTCCCCTGTTGCTGCCTTCTATACTCCTTCGCTCTCCCCTGCAATACGCCACTCGTTGTAGTCCTCAACACACTGCCCCGCCTTTCGCATGGCCCTACAGATCGCAGGTGACCGTGCCGTGAAATGGCGACGCCGACTGCACGGCAGCCGACGGAATTCAGGATCACCGGTTCGATGGTCGTTTCGATCCGGGCAAACACATAATCTTGCCAGCCGCCGAGTTATCCCCGCCATGGGCCGTTGGCTCGAGGAAATGCCCGCCAGCACGCCCGTGACCGTGTTTGCCGAGATCGCTTCGCTCGAAGAGAAGCAGTCGCTGCACCGCGACGTGCGCTGGTTCGTGCGCGGTGAGTCCCCCTCCCTGGACGAAGCGCTCGCGGCGTTGCCGATCCCGGCAGGCGATACGTTCTGGTGGGTCGCCGTTGAGTCCATGTGTCGCCCGCACCCTGCGCTCGTTGCTGGTCGAAAAGCGCGGTATCGACAAGGACTGGGTGAAGGCGACCGGGTATTCTCAGGCTGACTGAGTTCAGGGCACGCATGACACGGAAAACAAAATCTGGTCACGCAACTCATCCGGGGCCGACCAGAGAGAACTCCGCAGCGAAATGATGGCCTCTACATTGGTACCGTCGTTTACTACATTGGTACCGTCGTTTAATTGATGTCGCGAGATAACCACTCTCTCAGCTTGACCGTTGCCGGCGGCGCTCGACCACCGATGCATGGAACATGTCGGCACGCCATTGCTTTCGAACGTCGACTTAAAGTGAATGACATACGTCGACTGGGTTTCTACACCTTCAACCTCCTCCTCAGTGCTCACACTGACGCGGTCGATGACAGCGTCGCTATTCATGATCTTTCCATTCATGGAGAAGAGGGCCTCTTGAGCCCCCAGGGACGGCGTGAACGTCGTCTCCGGCGGAGCACAGGCGCGTTTCGGACATAGGTACGCAGTCGTCCGCGCGGGGTCGTCGCCTCGCACGTGTAGGCTATCGCTGAATCGCCTACTGGAGCCGCAATAGTCGCGCCGGAGAAGTTCACGAGGAGTGTGAGTGTAAGAACGCTAAAGCACGTCGGGTATTTCATAGCTCGTTCCCTCGAGTCGTTGATTATTTCGCAGTCCTGAAACCCTGACCGTGAATCGCCATTCTTGGCCTCTTGGTCGGATACACCCTAATCACTCGTGCACACACGAGTAAATATGCCATGTGTCGTAGTCTCGGCTGTGCTTTTTCGGCACCACCCGTCGTCACATACTCTGGACTTCGCTTAACCAGAGCCCGCATTGAACACATAACCTTGTCAGCCCACCGGTTACCTCTGTCACCGTTATAGGAGTGGAGGCGACATGATGCGGCGTGGAAGGAAGATAGTGGCGTGGGTGGTGGGGATCCTGATCCTGCTCATCATCGTGATCATTCTGTTTATCGCCCTGTTCGACTGGAACAGGCTTAAACCGACGATCAACGAAAAGGTTTCCGAGGCCATCGGCCGGCCTTTCGCCATCAATGGCGACCTTTCGGCACACTGGTCGCGCGAACCAGGCGAAGACGGGCTGGTCAGTCTGATTCCGTGGCCGCACTTCACCGCGCTCGACATCACGGTGGCGAACCCGGACTGGGCGAAGACGAAACAGTTCGCGACCTTGCAGTCCCTTGAGT
>NZ_JBFUIT010000158.1:0-8786 GCF_056401735.1 Luteibacter sp. P4_D7_3 | reverse complement strand
CGCATTGGCATAGTCGTCATAGGTCGTAAAGTTCGCCGGTGACGGAGCCGTCTGGTTGATCGCGTTATGCGGGTTGTACGTCAGGAACCCCAGCGCGTTCTGCTGCACGTAAGACGACGACCAGCCGAAATTCGTGGCGCCGTTATCGCCGAAYGCGAAGATGTACTGATTGTAGTTCGCGTAGTACTCATCCTGCTGACCCTTGGACGGTGCCGTCAGCGGCTGGTAAAACGGATCCTTGCTGATGTCGGCTACGCCGCCACCGGGCGTCTTGAACTCACTCGGGTCGCCGTCGGCCAGGTTGATGGTTCCGTTCCAGGCGTTGTTCTGGTCAAGGTAAGCCTGCGCCACCTGGTATTCCGCGACCGCGGCGTCATACAGCGGGTCGCCGGGCGTCGTGTCGTTTAGTTGTGCACCATCGTTCTGCTGGTAGAAGCCGTCGGTGATACTTGCCTTGAGGTCGAGGTTACCAGCGGCGCGTACAGTGAGAATCGGCGCCTCGCCGTTGTAGCGATACGCCAGCTGCGGCTTGCCATCAGTGCCGGTCACGCCGGCACCGAGGTTCCAGTTGGTGACGACTTCGATATTGCCGCCGTTGGCGCCATCGATCGGATTGCGCAGCTCGATGCCTGGACGAACATTAATGTTGGCGATGCCATCGAAGCGGTTGCCGAAGGTAAAGCCCGGCTGCTCCACGAAGCCCATCAGGGTGCCTGGGCCATTCGCGGGATCGCCACCGGCGTACCCGTAGAAACCGGCGTGGTCGGTATTGATCGCGTCCGGCGTGAAGTAGTACTGGTCCATGTACGTCGCTTGCTGGGCGGCATCGGCCGGCGGCGGGAGGACATTGCCCTTGCCGTCGTTCCAGGTGCCCGCCACCATCGTCTTACCGTCTGCCGTGAACCAGCCGGCTGGATCGATGACGCCGTCAAAGTGCTGCGCACTCGTAGAGCCATCCTTGGTGCTCCACACGGCGAACGGCTCGATGGTGACGTCACGCGCACCCTTGATCGACGCGGGATTGTCGATCGTGATCGGTACGTCCCCGTCGGCTAGCAGCGGTGCACGAATACTGAGCCTGCCGCCGGCGAAAGCGGTATCTGCTCCGCCGGAGACATTGATCTGGGCGCCGGACCCAACGTGCACGTATCCGGCATTCGCCCGATCGACGATCTCATACCCATACGTCGGATCGAGGGCGCCGTCGCTCGAGCCCGTCGTGCCCAGCACGACATCACCGCCACGCTGTTCCGGCGTGGTCACATGGGCATCCAGGGTGCCATTGATGTCCAGGCCCTTGAGAGCCCACACCTCGATGCGGCTGCCCGCCGGAGAGCTGGCATCTACCGTGCCGTCAATGCGCGCGTTACCACCGTTGGCGTAGAGGTAAACCTTGTTCGACTTCAGCGTCGTGCCGGTGGACAGGGCCAGATCGCCCTGCCCGCTGGTGATGTCCGCCAGGCCCGTCGAGCCGCTGGCGGCGACGAGGCCGGCCACGGTGTCGAGATCGAGCGCGCCACCCGTACCGATGGTGAAGTATCCGCCGCGATAGCCTTGTGCCGCGTGGCCGTCGTAAGTGCCGCCAAGCAGCAGGGCGCCTCCCGCGACGGCCTTGAAGGTACCGGCATCGCCCGCTTCAGTGGCGCCGCCGTAGCGCAGGGCGGCGCCATCATCGATAGCGATATCGCCGGTGGCAGTCAGCGCCAGGTTGCCGCCCGGTGCGTACGCCGCCGTGTCGAAGAACTGCTTGGTCACACCACCGACGTCAAGCGTCGTGCCGCTGGCCACATGGACGCCACCCTGGGTCGCGTCCAGGGCCAGACTGCCCGCCACTGCCGTGAGGTTCATGCCATCGTCAATGCTGCCAGCGCGCAGGTTGAGAGCACCGCCCAGACCATCGGTCGAGAGCGGTGTGCCCTGGGTGCCATGGAGGCGCATGGCCCCGGTCGTGAGCAAGGTGGTTGCCGAACCGCTGTTCGCCACGAACACCGGTGCGGACAGATCCACGGAGGCGGCGCCGAAGTCCACGCCACCCTGCCCGGCGGCAACGAGGCCGGACGTTGCCACGCCATCGAACGCGCTGAAACCGTGGAGCGATGCCGTGCCCTGGCCGAAGTCGATTTCACCCGCACCGACACTCAATGTACCGCCGCCAGCCAACGCGCTTCCGGCGGACGCGCCAAGTACGTTCGCAAAGGTGATGGTTCCCGCGTGCAGACTGACATCATGACCATCGCCCGTGAACGCACCGGCGCTCAGCACGAGGTTGTTGTCGACGGCGATTTCCTGTGCGCCAAGGAAATCGATGTTTCCACGACTACGCAGCGTGACCGAATCGGAGCTGCGCCACTGCGCCAGCGTCGCGGCGCCGATCACGAGGCCATCGTCCGGCGCTGTTGCACCGGCACCGACAAAGGCAATGCGACCGGCCGTGGCATCGATGTTCTTGCCGGTCAGCAAGGCATTGTCGTCCACGCTCACACGACCGGTAGCGTCCAGTGAGAGGGCGTTGCCGCCATCGACCATCGCGCCCGCACCGATCGTCAGCGAGCCGCCCGGCGAACCGGCGACCAGACCCAGACGCGAGATGGGGGCCGCGCCGTTCTGCGAGACGCGCAGCAGTGAGCCGTTGCCGTCCACCGCCGCCACCGGCTTGCCGCTGGCATCCGTACCAGCGTCCTGACCAAACACCAGTGGCTGGCTGGCCACCGGATTGCCCGCGCCACGTGCAGTGAGAACGCTGCCGTCCTCGAGCGTGATGCCATCGCCACCCGCGCCGGCAACCAGCACGATCTCCTGACCGGCGAGCGGGTGGGCTGCATCGTTCGACAGCAAGATGGAATCGGCCGTTACATCGACGTGATCGCCGTCGGTACCGCTGCTGCGTGTGCCACCGAGCAACAGGCTACCGGCGCCAAGCGTGGTGAGCCCGTCCGCGGCAACACCCAGATAGCCATCGCGCGCCGTTTCACCCGCGCCAAGCACCTGAATGGCCTGGCCTGCAATGTCGACCTGCGACGTTCGACCACCCGCGCCCGGCGTCGCGTCGAGCGTCGCACCGAGGTCGAGCTGGTGCCCGGCACCGATCTGCAGTCGCCCTGCATCGGCAGCCAGCGGCGGCGCCACCTGCCCTTTCTTCGTCGCCGCAGCGTTGAAGAAGGTGTCGGCATCGGTGAGGCGATATTGTGAGTACTGCTGCCAGGTCGCGGCCGACTGCACCACGAAGGTGGTGGTACGCGCATCGTGAGCGCCCGTCAGTGCATCGCCGTAGTAACCACCCACGGAGTAACCACCGTCGGTGAACGCCGCGGCACGACCAACGACAGCATCACGCGAGGTCGTGTCCTGGTAGATGCGCATCGCACCCGGCAAGGTCGCGTACTGCGCCGGCAACAGCGTGTAGTAGCCTGCCGCCAGGCCTGGGACGCCGGACAGGTACACCTGGCGGCCTACGCCAGGCTGGGCGACGCCGCTGGCGTCCATGGACAGATCCGTCGCCGCCACCGCGCCATGGTACCCCGGCAGGATGGCGTAAACGGTGGCTCCGTTCGGTGCCGTCGTGAGCAGGTCACGGGTACCACCGGTACCGGGCACAAACTCCGAAGCCTGGAGATGACCGCCGCCGTCGAGATCGATCGTTGCACCCGCGTCGAGTGCCACCGAATCGCCGGCCACTTCAATCTGCTTCGCTGGCGGAGCGGTGACAGTCGTTGCTGGGTTACCGGGATGCAGGGTGTAACGCCAGTCGACGCCATCGATCGTGTTGCCGTAAGGCACCGTAAGCCCGTCGAGCGATACGGACGTGATGCTGCCCGGCGCCAGATGCACACTCTTGGTGCTTGCCAGTGCCGGGAGCCCGGACGCGAGTCCAAAGTCGCTTGCATCCGCCAGCGGATCCGTCGTTCCCAGGACGATGCTTCCCGAGGGGACGCGGATGGTGCCTTGCTGTTCGATGTGGTCAGCGCTGACGAGAAGCGCGCCACCCGCAGACAGCGGCGTGGTCGATGCATTGCCCGAAGGAAGGAAAGTGATGCTCGTTTCCCGTGCATTGCCGTCCGCATCGGGTAGACCTGATGCATTCGCATTAATCGCGAAGCGATACCCGCTGGTCGGATACACCTGCCCCGCCGAGAAAACGAGGTCGCCCGTACTGAAAAGCATCCCGGGCGAGACCGTCAAGCCATCAGTCGACGCGTAAAACGCCGGCAGCGTGAAGCGAAGGTCGTCTTTGGCATTGAAGCTGGCCTGCCGCCAGCCTTGCAGGTTCACCATGCCGCCCATGTCGATGGTGGCCGCATTGACATCGAGGATGCCGTCGCCCGCCGCAGCCACCGGTGCCGCGTTAGTGCTGTAGGCACCGGGCTTGCCAGTGATATGCACATAGGGTGCGCTGAGGGTGACCTTGCCCGCACCTTGTATGAAGCCGCCAGGAAGATCCACCTGCGTCGCAGTCGCCGGCAATGCCTCGATGCCGAATGAATTGATAGCGATCTGCCGCCCGAGATTGAGGTTAACGTCACCAGCAAAGCCGAGCGGAAGAACTACCTTGTTGCTGAATGGCTCGCCGGCCCCCGGACCGAACTGCAGGCTGCTGATGCCTGAGCCGTTGAAAACGTCGGCGGCGAACTCGAGCGTGCCGTCCGCGCCGGCAACACCGCCATCGAACACGTCACCCTGGGCAAAAGCCGGTTTGCGGTCGTACGACTGGCGCACGAGGATGCCCTTGGCTGTGACCAGAGCGTTGGGGTCGTTCTCGTCCATCGCGACGATCTGCAGCGAGCCGCCCTCTGCCGAGGGTCCGCCGCCATGGCCGTCGAGTGTCGCGCCGATATAGAGACCTGCAGAAGCACCGAACACGATGCTTCCGGCGTCGCTCCACACCGCAGTGGGTTCCACAGCACTTGTCGCACCGTTCAGACGCCGCGACGCGGTAGGCAAATCAAACGTATCCGCTGCACCGGAGACGTCAATGCGGGCGCCATCATCGGCGACGACAAACGTTTCGTCGCCGCCAGTCAAGGTAACCGAGCCACCCGAAAGGACGTCACCCACCCTCGGTACAACACGTCCCGCCTGCCCGTTCGCGGGCGCGACATGACTGTTCACCAGCGAAACACCACTTGCGTCGATCGTCGATTCGCCGCTGACGCGCACACGCGATGTCAATCCGGTATCGGCACTTGGAAAGTCACCCGGGGAAAAACCAGTGGCAGCGAGATTGATGGCACCACCGTGCGCCGTCAAACTACCGTCGACCTCGACATTGTGCAACGCCGAAATATCGATGACGCCGCCGGCATCGACAGTAACTGCGGCACCTATACCGACAGTAGCCGTTCCCGATACGCCAGGCACCAGACGTGGGCCACTCAATGGACGCGTGAGATCCAGAGGCCAATTCAGGTAGTCGCCCGCGGTTAACGTGAGGCCAGGCGTCTGATCTACCGAAGTGCCTCGCGTCGCCCAACGCTGCCAGTCATCAAGGAAGCCAACACCGGTAACGGCGGTCGTCGCGAACAGGTCGGACCCGGTGGGTAATCCGCGCAAGCCATCGATGTCGCCTAGCAGGTTCGCCGGCCGTACCACGACGTTCGTGCCATCCGCGATGGTGGCGTCAGTGACCGAATACACATTGTACCGGCTGAAACCCTGGCCGGAAAAAAACGCAGGAGACAGCCATAGGCCGTTGGAGAGCGCCATATCCGAAGGGTCGCCACCGATCTGAACCTGTGCGGCTCGCAACGTTAAAGCACCGCCGCCTGCGAAACCCCAACTGCGGAGCGTGCCGTCCAGCTCCACGCGACCTTGGTCGAACGATATGGGTGGCGTTTTACCGTCCCACACGCTTCCGGTGGCCGGCACATAATAGGTCTGCAGTGCAATATTGCCGCCGCGCCCCGCCGGAATGCCATGATCGAGGCTCACGTTACCGTGCGTATCGACGTAGCCGCCACCGCTAACATCGATCGTACTGCCACTGGACAGAATGATCGAACCGGTGCCATCGTCGCTGACGCCATTTTTGCCGGGCCCAAGCTGAGCGTAGGTGGAAAGCATGACGGTTCCACCTTCGGTCCAGCGATCCCCCTGGATATGTCCGGCGTCCAGCCCAGTGTCGTTGACCCACTGACCCCGAGCGCTGAGCAGAGAGCCATCGTGAAGTGTAATGTCTGCGTACGGGTACTGAAAGGCGTTGTAGGGCTGGCCCGGCGATACCGCGAGCCCCGTCGTAGCGATCGAGATGTTTCCCGCTGGAGCTTCGATGCTGCCGTAGATGTCTACACGAGGTGCAGTGATCGACACGCTACCGCCCGGCTGGAGCACGAGATGCGTGCCCGCGGCCTCCTCGACTGGCGCCGTGGTGGTTGCCAGATTGACCGTGTTGAAGCCCGCCTTGCCCAACGTGTCAGCGCTTATGACCATCCAGGGTGCATCGAGACCCTTCGCAACATCCAGGTCGCTCCAATCCGTATCGCGATCGAAACCCGGCAAGAGTGATTCGAGCGTGCGCGACATCTGCTGCAGGCGAACACCAAGGCTTCTGCTGGTACCACCGGCAGCTGCCGTTGTCATGTCGAACGCAAAGGTACCTCCATCCGGCTGGGTGCCATCGCTGGTCTGCTGCGTTCCAGGCGTAGCCTGGGCGGAGATGTCACCGTCAAGCGCGAGGCCCGTCGTCGCGTGCACCGTGAGCGTTCCGGCGTCAGCACCCTTGACGAAGCCTTCTTGGTAGCGCCTCGAGCCACCCATGATGGGCGAGTTGTAAGTTTCGCTGATGCCCCAGCGCGCGTGGGTGCTCGTGTACTGCCCAGCGAAGCCGACATAGTCGACGTTCGGATCAGCGGACGCGATGTTATAAATCCGCCCGTCCGAACCAAGAAGATTCGGCGTGGTAATCCAGCCAGACTGGTAGGCGAGATAGCCACCGTCCAGCGCCAGACGAGAACCCGTACGCGCGACTACCTCGAGGCCGTCCAGCGTGATATGGCCGCCGCGCGTCAGCATCTGGTCGATGTCGCGCGGCATGTTCTGTACATAGCCTGCCGCGTTGAGGATAGGACTGCCGATCCAGTCCAGACCATCGGCACGCGTGCCCGACGCCGTGCTATCAAGCACGACGTTCTTCTGCGTATAAAGAAAGCTGTTGCGCAGAAGTGGCGAGTCGGCCAACTCGTTCTGTCCGATGCGCGGAATCGTGACCAGCAGCGCCGACATCGGTAGCTCAACGTCGGCAAGGCCCGAGACGTCAACCGTTGCACCACTATCGATGTAGACGCGACCGTCACCAGCGACCTCTGACGCACCCGTATTGCCCAAGGCCTGCAGCGACACGTTTCCGCCGGGTGCCTCGATCAACGACCCACTGTCGAGCGTGACGCGCGACCCGGAAACATTAATGCTCCCAGGTACAAAGACTTTATCGGCGTCGGCGGTTGAGGTGGTGGTGGCACCGTCCTCTTCGGGCAGAACTGCCGTGACCGAACCTGCTCCAAACTCTACCGGGCCATTAACAAAACGTGTCCCGCCCGCGATGCTGATACTGCCGGGACGCGAGATGCTCGTCGAGGTTACGACGACTCCGTTCTGGTCTACGCGCGGGCCCGCCAGGTTGATCGAGCCACGACGGGCCTGAATCAAGCCGCTATTCTCGATGCCATCGTCAGGACCGCTCGGAATGAGGGTGTTATTGACAAATTTCAAGTCACCGTTTGCACCGACGTTATCCAGCTCCGTCGCCGATTGCAGGAGGATCTGACCATCGTCCGCTACGATAGCGCCGCGATTGACGATCTTTGGTGCAGCAACCAGGACGAACCCGTCCGCGCCTGCATTGATGGACGCACCCTTCTCCACGACCACGCTAGCGCCACCTGGCGCCGTCGCATCCGTCAAAAACGTCGGCAGGTTGCTGCGCAACGGGTCAACAAGACCCGAAGTGAGGAAGGTATCGTTACTGGTCTTCGTATCCTTCGAGAACAGATACATCGAACTCGCCACGAGCGAGTGCGTATTTACCTGCGCGCCCTGCCCGAAGATCACACCATTGCGGTTGAGCAGGTAAACCGTGCCTTCCGCCTTCATGCTGCCGAGGATCTGGCTCGGATTGGCGGAGGGATCGTTAACGCGGTTCAGCGCGATCCAGTCGTTACCGCCCCCGCTCAGGTTGCCAGCGCTCTGGTTGAAATAGAGTGTGGTATCCCGACCTACGTTAAAGCTGTCCCAGGTCAGGATCGCCTTCTTCGCCGTCTGTTTTACTTCCACCGTGTGCTTGCCCGCGGCCACGGTATCCGTCGGCTTGAGAGCGTTCTGCCACAGCGTAGGATCGGTGGCGATGCCCGCTGCGGGGTTCAGGCCGCCCGCCGCCATGCCATTAGGCACGTTGGAGGCCAGCTGCGCCGCGGCGCTCTGTGCGTCCTTCTGCGCCTGCATCTGCGCGGCGAGCGCCGAGGCTGCCGTATTGAGGTTCTGGATCGACTGTTGTACCCGCTGCTGCAGCAGGGCACTACCCGGCGAGAAGCTGACGTTGTTGCCGTTGTTTGCACCGGCGGACGGTGCCGATGGCGGCGTGGCGCCCGGCTGCTTCGTCGCGAACCAGGCCGGGCTGAAGGCCGGGGGCGTGGTTGCCGCATGAGCGACACCACCGCCGAACAACGCCATGGCGATGAACTGGCACATGGCCTTGCGGCGGAAGGTCGGCCGCGGCTTGGGCGGCGCCGGGCGGCGGGAATCGGCTTCGGTGCGGGTGCGTACGATCATGACAGACCTCGGAATACCTTGTTATGGGC
>NZ_JBFUIT010000157.1:0-8900 GCF_056401735.1 Luteibacter sp. P4_D7_3 | reverse complement strand
GCCTCAAGGTRCTCGACGCCGTAAAGAAGCAGATCGGCGTGCCGGTGATCACCGACGTGCACGAATACACGCCGATGAACGAAGTCGCCGCCGTGGTCGACGTGCTGCAGACCCCGGCATTCCTCTGCCGCCAGACCGACTTCATCCAGAATGTCGCGAAGGCTGGTAAGCCGGTGAACATCAAGAAGGGTCAGTTCCTCGCCCCCTGGGACATGAAGAACGTGGTGCAGAAGGCCTTCGATGTCGGCAAYCACGACATCCTGGTCTGCGAGCGCGGCGCGAGCTTCGGCTACAACAACCTGGTTTCGGACATGCGCTCGCTCGCGGTGATGCGCGAGACCAACTGCCCGGTCGTGTTCGACGCCACCCACTCGGTGCAGTTGCCGGGCGGGCAGGGCACCAGTTCCGGTGGCCAGCGCGAGTTCGTGCCGGTCCTGGCGCGCGCGGCGGTGGCAGTCGGTGTCTCCGGCCTGTTCGCCGAGACCCATCCTGATCCGTCCAAGGCCCTCAGCGACGGCCCGAACGCCTGGCCGCTCGACCAGATGGAAGAACTGCTCGAAACCCTCATGGAGCTCGACGGCGCTGTAAAGCGTCGCGGATTCAAGAACCACGCTTGATCGTTCCTCCGGAACGGTATGATTGACGGTATAGCGGGGCCGCAAAGGTCCCGGGGAGACGGGCTGGATGGTCGAGGACAACGGGATCCACGTCGCGGGCGAACCTCGCCAGCGTGCGGCACGCCTGCCGCAGTCGGGTCACGGCATTGCCTCGTTCGTCATCAGCCTCGTTTCCGGGCTCGTCGTTCTCGCCGGCATTTCCTTCGCTGCGCTCATGGTCGCCTCCGGCGATCCCGAGCAGCACATGGAGGTGTTCGGCGTCGTCGGCCTCGTTCTCTGCGCCTTTCTCATCCTTGCCTTTGTCGGCCTTGTGCTGGGCATCGTCGCCCTGCGCCGGCAGGACCGCCGCCGTACGTTCGGCGCGATTGGCCTGGGACTCAACGCTTTCATCCTGATCGGTACCGTGGGGCTCGCGCTCCTCGGTACTTTCTTTCGTCATTCCAACTCATAACGGGAACCGCATGACCACCGATATCACCAAGATCCACGCCCGCGAAATCCTCGATTCCCGCGGCAATCCGACGCTCGAAGCCGAGATCACCCTGGCCGACGGTTCGTTTGGCCGCGCGGCTGTTCCCAGCGGCGCCTCCACTGGCACACGTGAGGCCGTGGAGCTGCGCGACGGCGACAAGAAGCGCTATGACGGCAAGGGCGTCACCAAGGCGGTCGGCAACGTCAACAACCAGATCGCCAAGGCGCTCGTCGGGTTCGACGCGGCGGACCAGAAGGGCCTCGATAAGAAGCTCATCGCCCTCGACGGCACCGACAACAAGGGCAACCTGGGCGCCAACGCGCTGCTCGGTGTTTCCATGGCTGCCGCCCACGCCGTGGCCGCTTCGAAGAAGCAGGCACTGTGGCAGTACCTGATGGTCGACGGTGGCGGCTCGCTGCCGGTGCCGATGATGAACATCATCAACGGCGGTGCACACGCGGACAACAACGTCGACGTGCAGGAGTTCATGGTGCTGCCGGTCGGCGCGCCGAACTTCGCCGAGGCGCTGCGCTACGGCGCCGAGATCTTCCATGCGCTGAAGTCGGTGCTGAAGGGTCGCGGCCTGAACACGTCGGTGGGCGACGAAGGCGGCTTCGCGCCGAACCTCAAGTCCAACGTCGAAGCGCTCGATACCATCCTCGAAGCCGTGAACAAGACCGGCTACAAGGTCGGTAGTGACATCCTGCTGGGCCTGGATGTGGCCAGCTCGGAGTTCTTCAAGGACGGCAAGTACGACCTCGAAGGCGAAGGCAAGGTGTTCACCCCGGAGCAGTGGGTCGATACGCTGGCTTCGTGGTCGAAGCAGTACCCCATCGTCACCATCGAAGACGGTATGGCCGAAGGCGACTGGACGGGTTGGGCGCACCTCACCAAGGCGATCGGCGAAGGCATCCAGCTGGTCGGCGACGATCTCTTCGTCACCAACCCGAAAATCTTCCAGGAGGGCATCGACAAGAAGATCGCCAACGCCATCCTGATCAAGGTCAACCAGATCGGTACCCTGTCCGAGACGCTCGAAGCGATCGCCATGGCGCATCGCGCGAAGTACGCGGCCATCGTGTCGCACCGCTCCGGCGAAACCGAAGACACCACGATCTCGGACATCGCCGTGGCGACCACCGCGACCCAGATCAAGACCGGTTCGCTGTGCCGCACCGATCGCGTGGCCAAGTACAACCAGCTGCTGCGCATCGAGGAAGCCCTCGGCGCGAAGGCCCGCTACGCCGGCCGGGATGCGTTCCCGAGCCTGTCCAAGCTGCCCGGCTGAGTCGTGCCTTGAGCAACGCGGCACTCCTGCGCTGGATCGGCCTGATCCTCGTCATCGTCCTCATCGCGCTGCAGCTGAAGCTGTGGGTCGGCGGTGGGGGCATGGCCGAGGTCGATTCCTTACGCGCATCGGTCCAGAAGCAGACCGAGGAAAACGCGACGCTGCTCAAGCGTAACCAGGCGCTTGCCGCAGACGTGGAAGATCTCAAACACGGTGAACAGGCGACGGAAGCGCGTGCGCGCCAGGAGCTTGGCCTGATCAAGCCAAACGAGACCTTCTACCAGATCGTCGAGCCGGGAGCGGCGACCAGCGCGCCGCCGCCTCCGCCGCCCGTCGGTCCTGGCACGCAGTGATGGATGCGCTGTGGTGCGTGGTTCCGGCCGCCGGCAGAGGCGTCCGGGCCGGTGGCGATCGGCCGAAGCAGTACCAGCCACTTGTCGGTCGCCCCTTGCTCGATCACACGCTCGAACGCCTGGCGGCGCATCCCTGCATCGCCGGGCTGGTCGTCGTCATCGCGGCGGACGACCCCCATTTTTCTGCCGTCGACGCGATCGGCGGCAAGCCGCTCATCACTGCCATCGGCGGTGGTGAACGCAGCGATTCCGTTCTGGCCGGCGTGCTCGCCTTGCCGCCCGCCGTCGCGCAGGATCACTTCGTCCTGGTCCACGATGCCGCGCGGCCGTGCGTGCGTGCCGACGACATCACGCGCCTGATCGACCAGGCAGGCAGCGGGGAGGGTGGTCTGCTTGGCGCCCCCCTGCGCGATACCCTCAAGCGGGCAGACGCAGGCTGTCACAGCACCGCCACCGAACCGCGCGAAGGTCGATGGCGGGCATTCACGCCGCAGATGTTCCGGCGCGGCGCACTGGCGCATRCACTCGCCCTTGCCGCCGCGGAAGGTATCGTTGTCAGCGACGAAGCGATGGCGATGGAGCGCACGGGCGTCATGCCGTTGCTCGTGGAAGGTTCGGAAGACAACATCAAGGTGACCACGCCGGCGGATTTCGCACTGGCGGAGTTCCTGCTCGGGAGAACTCGTTAATGCGTATCGGACAAGGATTCGATGTCCACGCCTTCGGTGAAGGCGACCATGTGATGCTTGGCGGCGTGCGCGTGGCGCACTCGCAGGGCGTGCTTGCGCATTCGGACGGCGATGTCGTCCTGCACGCGCTTTGCGATGCGCTGCTCGGCGCGCTGGCACTGGGTGATATCGGCAAGCATTTCCCGCCGTCGGACGAAGCGTGGCGGGGCGCGGATAGCCGTAGCTTCGTTCGTGCCGTGGCGAACATGCTCGCCGAGCGCGGCTACTCYCTCGGCAATGCCGACATCACGGTCATCTGCGAAGCGCCGAAGGTGGGGCCGCACGCGCAGGCCATGCGTGAGGTTATCGCCGCCGATCTCGGTGTCGACATCGACTGCATCAGCATCAAGGCGACCACCACGGAAACCCTCGGTTTCACGGGGCGCCGCGAGGGCATTGCTGCCCTGGCGACGGTGCTGGTCCAGCGAGCATGAGCGAAGGCGAGTCACGCGCCGCCACGCCGCGCCTGCACGACAGGCTGGAGGCGATTACCGATCTGCTGCGTCGCCGTGAAGGCTTGCTGGCGTTCGCCGGCGCGGCGCCCGATCGTGATGACTCACCCCTCGGCGCGGCCGATGCGCAGCTCCAGGCACTCCTCGACGGCCTGCATCCGGCCGATCTCGCCGACGTGTTCGAATCGTTACCGCTCGAAGACCGCCTCGCCGTCTGGCAACTGATTCGCAGCGACCGCGACGGTGACATCCTGCTCGAAGTGTCCGACTCGGTGCGCGAATCGCTCATCGCGGACATGGACGACCGCGAGATTCTCGCCGCGGTGGAACCGCTGGATGCCGACGAGCTCGCTGACCTCGTCGACGATCTGCCGACCGAAGTGCTGCCCGAACTCATGGCCAGCCTCGACGCGCAGGACCGCGAGCGCGTGCAGGCCGCCATGTCCTACAAGGACGACCAGGTTGGCGCGCTGATGGACTTCGACATGGTCACCATCCGCGAAGACATCAGCCTCGAAGTGGTGCTGAGATACCTTCGTCGTTTCGACGAGTTGCCCGCGCAGACCGACAAGTTGTTCGTGGTCAATGGGGACAGCGTGCTGACCGGCGTGCTGCCGCTGCACTGGTTGCTGGTGAACTCACCGGACAAGATGGTCCACGACATCATGGCGCCGGACGTGAATACGTTCCGCCCGGAAGACGACGCGTACGACGTGGCCCAGGCCTTCGAACGCTACGACCTCGTCACGGCGCCGGTGGTCGATGCGGGCATGCGCCTGATTGGTCGTATTGCGGTGGATGCGATGCTGGACTTCATTCGCGAGGAGAGCGAGACCGAAGCGCTGTCGCGCGGCGGTCTGCGCGAAGAGGAAGATATCTTCGCCTCGGTCTGGAAGTCCGTGCGCAACCGTTGGGCGTGGCTTGCGATCAACCTGGTCACGGCCTTCGTCGCTTCGCGCGTGATCGGCCTGTTCGAGCACTCCATCGAGAAGCTGGTCGCGCTGGCCGCGTTGATGCCCATCGTGGCCGGTATCGGTGGTAACTCGGGCAACCAGACCATCACCATGATCGTTCGCGCCATGGCGCTGGATCAGGTGGGTCCTTCGCAGGTGCGCCGGCTCTGGCGCAAAGAACTGGGCGTATCCTTGTTCAACGGCCTGGTCTGGGGCACCGTGATCGGCATCGCCGCATGGCTGCTCTACGGCAATCCCGCGCTTGGCCTGGTCATGACGGCCGCCATGACACTGAATCTCCTGCTCGCCGCCTTCATGGGCGTCGGCATTCCCATGCTGATGGTCAAGCTCGGTCGCGACCCCGCGCTGGGCTCCAGCGTGCTCATCACCGCCGTGACCGATAGCGGCGGTTTCTTCATTTTCCTGGGGCTGGCGACTATTTTCCTGCTCTAGAAGGCCGCAAGACATGACAGACAACGAACTTCCCTTCGCCTTCGGCGCCCCGCCGCTGCGTGGCCGCCTGCGTTCCGCGCCCGAGGATTTCTTCGTCGAGGAAATCCTCGGTTACGAAGCCGACGGCGCTGGCGAGCATGCGTTTCTCCTGGTGGAGAAGCGCGGCGCGAATACCGAGTGGGCGGCGCGCGAACTCGCCAAGTTCGCCGGCATCCAGCCGATGAATGTCGGCTACGCCGGCATGAAGGATCGCCACGCGGTCACGCGCCAGGTATTTACCGTGCACCTTCCGGGCAAGGCCGATCCCGACTGGTCGGCGCTGCCGTCCGATGACTTGAAAATCCTTTCCTCCGCTCGTCATTCGCGCAAGATCAAGCGTGGCGCCCTGCGCGGCAACCGTTTCGTCCTGGTGCTGCGTGAGGTGGAGGGAGATCGCGCTGCAGCCGAAGAGCGCCTTGATGCGATCGCGAAGCGCGGCGTGCCCAATTACTTCGGTGAGCAGCGTTTCGGCCTCGGCGGCAACAACGTGGCGCAGGCGAAGCAGATGTTCGGTGGTCGCCGCGTCGATCGCGACAAGCGTTCCATCCTGCTTTCGGCCGCACGCTCGCACATCTTCAATGGCGTGCTGGCAGAACGCGTCGGGGCAGGGCAGTGGGACACACCGATGGAGGGCGAGATCTGGTCGCTCGAGGGTTCGCGTTCGTGGTTTGGCCCGGAAGCGTTCAACGACACGCTGGCGGAGCGTCTCGCGCGTTTCGATATTCATCCGTCCGGTCCGTTGTGGGGTGACGGCGAGCCGCCATCGGCCGGCGCGGTCGGTGAACTCGAGCGCGCGGTGGCTGCGCGTGACGAGGATCTGGCGAAGGGGCTGAACGGGATTCGCATGGATCAGGAGCGTCGCGCGTTACGCTTGCTGCCGCGCGATATGACGTGGCGCTGGCTCGACGATGGGGCGCTGGAAGTGTCGTTCGGCTTGCCGGCCGGGGCGTACGCGACGACGGTTCTCCGCGAAGTCGCCGTAACCCTGTAGGAGCCGATTCATCGGCGATCCCGCGGCAGCGGGCCAGTCCGCCGCCAGCACCCATTCGCCGATGAATCGGCTCCTACACAAGATCTGCGCAGGTCTTCAGCCTTTCAGCAGGACGACGACCGCTCCCGTGCCGCCCTGCATCGGCCGCGCCGACGCAAACGCCACTACGTCGTCCCGCCGCCGCAGTAGCCGGTCCGTGAGGCCCTTCAAGACCGGGCCCGCGGCTTTCGAGCGCAGGCCCTTGCCGTGGATGATTCGCACACAGCGAATCCCATCGTGACGGCACTCGGCGAGAAACTCGGCAATCGTCATTTGCGCGGCGGCGGCATTCATCTGGTGGAGGTCCACGTCAGCCTGGATGCTGAACTGGCCGCGCTTGAGCTGTTTCAGCAGCTTCGGCGGGTAGCCGTCGCGCAGATACGACAGTTCTTCACCCACTTCGAGATCGGCAGGGTCGTAGTCGAACAGCAGCGACTCCGCCGGGACGGCGGCCTCGTCGGCATCGCGCATGTGCGGATACGGTTCGGGGCGCGGGCGCTCCGGCAGCGACTCCACGGGCGCCATGGGCCGAACGTCGCCGATCGCCTCACGAAAGAGCCGGCTATCGTCGTCATGCAGGGGTGGCGTGCGTCGCTTCATTGCCCTCATCCTAGCCGCGTTTCGTGAATCCCGCTGCCCGCTCCGGTAGACTTGGACCGGTCGGGCGGCCATGTCGATATAGGGCCGCCGCACCCGATTTTCGATCTGGATCAGCATGCAAGTTCTGGTTAGCAACGACGACGGCGTGGAGGCTCCGGGCATCCGGATTCTCGCCGGGCGTCTGGCCGAGTTCGGCACGGTGACCGTGGTCGCCCCCGACCGCGATCGCTCTGGCGCAAGCAATTCGCTCACCCTCGATGCGCCCATCCGTGCCCACCGCATGGAGAACGGCTTCTACCGCGTTTCGGGCACCCCGACCGACTGCGTCCACCTGGCGCTGGCCGGTATGCTCGACCATGAGACCGACATCGTCGTCTCAGGGATCAACAACGTCGCCAACCTCGGTGACGATGTCATCTACTCGGGCACGGTGTCGGCGGCCATGGAAGGGCGGTTCCTCGGCCTTCCGGCTATCGCCGTTTCCCTGGTGACCAGGGAAGGCTCCGGCCGTCACTTCGATTCGGCGGCAAGCGCGGTGTTGATGATCATGCGTCGCCTGATCGTCGATCCCTTGCCGGCGGACACCATCCTCAACGTCAACGTGCCTGACCTGCCGTGGGCGGAAATCCGTGGGTTCGAAGTGACCCGGTTGGGCAAGCGCCATCGCGCGGCGCCGGCCATCCGCACGGAAGATCCGCGTGGCCGCACCATGTGGTGGATCGGTCCGCCGGGCGAGATCGACGATGCCGGCCCCGGCACCGATTTCAACGCGGTCAGCCGTGGTTTCGTCTCGGTCACGCCGATCCACACGGATCTCACGCGCTTCCAGGCGCTGGAGAAGGTCAGTAGCTGGATGCTCCCGCTGTCTTCGGCGATGGACAACGAGGAGGCGGCCTGAGGTGGTGAATCTGCATGCCCTGCCTGCGTCGGCGCTCCGCGGCGAAGGAATGACGTCGCAACGCGCACGCGACCGCCTGGTCGCGAAACTGGTCGAGGAGGGCATCCGCGACGAGCGGGTGCTCGAAGTCATCCGGCAACTGCCACGCCATCATTTCATCGACCAGGCGCTGCACTCTCGCGCTTATGAAAATACCGCGCTACCGATCGGCCATGGCCAGACCATTTCGCAGCCATGGATCGTCGCCCGGATGACCGAAGCGTTGATCGAACACGGCGTGCCCGACCGCGTGCTCGAAATCGGCACGGGCTCCGGTTATCAGGCCGCCGTACTCGCCGGCATTGTGACGACGGTGTACACGGTCGAGCGGATCGAAGAATTGCTGCGCCAGGCCCGTCGCCGGTTCCGTCAGCTCGGGATCGAGAACCTCCGTTCGCGGCACGACGACGGCAAACTGGGTTGGGAGTCGGATGCGCCCTTCGACGCGATCATCCTCACGGCCGCGGGCGATCGCGTGCCCCTGAAGCTGCTCGATCAGCTGAAGCCCGGCGGCGTGCTCGTCGCGCCGGTGGGTAGCCCGAGCCAGCAAGTGCTCCTGCGCCTGCGCAAGGGTGAGAACGGCGACGTGATCCGGGAAGAACTCGGTGCAGTCAGCTTCGTGCCGCTGCTCGGCGGCATCGGTTGATGCGCCTCCACTACAGGGAAAACCGCTGAATGCGGATGTTTGGTTCTCTCTACGAACGCGCCATCGTCTGGGCGCGTCATCGCCACGCCGTCCGCTATCTGGCGGGGCTGTCCTTCGTCGAAGCTTTCATTTTCCCGATCATGCCGGAAGTGATGCTCGCGCCGATGATGCTGGCCGAGCCGCGCAAGGCGTTCCGCTACGCGAACTGGAGCCTGCTGTTTTCACTGGCGGGCTCGCTGGTGGGCTACATGCTCGGGCACTACGCCTACGAGGCATTGAAGCCCCTCCTCGAGTCGATGCACCTGCTCGCCCCTATCGAGAAGGGCGTGGCC
>NZ_JBFUIT010000156.1:0-8920 GCF_056401735.1 Luteibacter sp. P4_D7_3 | reverse complement strand
GTACGATGGAGACGCTCAAACGTGACGACGCGACCGAGCGGCTCGAGTCGCTCGGCGCGAAGGTGGCGGGCTCGGTGTCGAAGAAGACCACCGGCGTTTTTGCCGGCGAAGCGGCAGGCTCGAAGCTGGACAAAGCCAATGAGCTCGGCGTGCCGGTGTATACGGAAGCGGACCTGCTGGCCCTGCTGACCGAACACGGTGTGGCGCCATGACCGACATGAATCAGCTGCGTCTGCGCGCGCAGACGTATGCCACGATCCGCGGTTTTTTCAGCGAGCGCGGCGTGCTCGAGGTGGAGACGCCGATGCTCTCCGCCGCGGGCAATACCGACCCGAACATCCAGAGCTTCCACACGAACTTCAGTGGTCACGTGGATGCCGGTGCGCGCGAGCGCTGGTTGCGTACCTCGCCGGAGTTTCCCCTGAAACGGTTGCTCGCCGCAGGCGTGGGCGACTGCTATGAGTTGGGGCGTGTGTTTCGCAACGGCGAAGCGGGGGGGCGACACAATCCCGAATTCACCATGCTGGAGTGGTACCGCGTGGGCTGGGACCATAACCGGCTGGCGCGCGAGGTGATCGACCTGCTCGAACGGCTGCTGCTGGGCGCGGGGCGCACGTTCGAGATTGTCGAAACGACGTACCGTGGGTTGTTTCACGATGCGCTGGGCGTGGATGCCTTGCTGGATCCGGTCGAGGTGCTGAAGAAACCGCTCGCCGACGCAAACATCAGCAGCGAAGGCCTGGAACGCGACGACTGGCTGGACCTGTTGCTCACGCACCGCATCCAGCCGGAATTTCCGCGCGATCGGGTCACTATCGTTTCGGAGTTTCCGGCCAGTCAGTGCGCGCTTGCGCGCATTCGAAAGAGCGACCCGCCGGTGGCTGAGCGTTTCGAGGCGTATGTGGGGCGTTATGAAGTGGCCAACGGGTACCACGAGCTGAATGACGCGGCCGAGCAGCGCGCGCGGTTCGAAGGCGACAACGCTAAACGACGTCAGCGTGGGGATGCGGAAGTGCCGATGGACGAGCGTTTGCTGGCGGTACTTGGCGATATGCCGGCGTGTGCGGGGGTGGCGCTGGGCATCGAGCGGTTGTTGATGGTGCTGGCGGATACCGATGCAATTGCCGATGTGTTGACGTTTCCGTTTTCGGAAGCGTGAACATGCTCGAATCCATCCACCACGTCGCGATCATCTGCGCCGACTACCCGCGCTCGAAGGCCTTCTACACCGAAACCCTCGGCCTCAAGGTCATCCACGAGGTCTACCGCGAAGCGCGCGATTCCTGGAAGCTCGATCTCGAAGTCAGCCCGGGCGTCCAGCTGGAACTGTTCTCCTTCCCGTCGCCGCCAAGGYGGCCATCACGGCCGGAGGCGCTAGGGCTACGTCACCTCGCGTTCGTCGTGAGCGATATCGACGCGGTGGTGGCGACGTTGGGCCAGCGTGGGGTCTCGTGCGAGCCGATTCGGGTAGACGAGTTCACCGGGAAGCGGTTTACGTTCTTCGCCGATCCGGATGATTTGCCGATTGAGTTGTACGAGCGCTGAGGCCGCTCTTTGTAGGAGCCGATTCATCGGCGATCGGGTGCTTGCGGATGTTTAGAACTCGAGTTCCTGCGCCGCGCAGAGGTAGTCGACCATCGGCGCCAGTCGCTTGAACGTGTCGACGACGAAGGGCAGCAACTCCGACGAACACGCCAGGGCTTCATCGAAATTCTGCCCGGCGGCGAAATTCTTCCGCTTCAGGTCGTCGATCAACTCATGGTTCGGATCGAACCCGCGCGGCGGGCGCGTCAGGCTTTCGCCCCAGAACTCGAAGCGCTCGCGAAAGGCCTTTCCATGCGTTGCCCGCTTCCACGAATCCGGGTTATCGGCGAGGAAGTCGCGTAGCTTCTTCAGCACCGGCGGTTCCGGATGCCACATGCCGCCGCCAGCGAAGCACTCGTCCGGCTGGATGTGCAGGTAGAAGCCCGGTGCCTGGATTTCATGGCGGCGCTCATGGAAAAAGCGCGAACCCTGCCAGCCCTTGTACGGTTGCTTGTCGTTGGCGAAGCGCGTGTCGCGATGGATGCGGTAGAGCGAACCACCCACCTTGCGTGTATCGGCACGGTAGTGCGGGCTGATCTTCTTCAGCGGGGCGTCGAGGTCGCCGATCAACGCAAGGAACGGCTCACGCACATGTTTCTCGTAGTCGTCCTTGTGCTCGTGGAACCATTCGCGGTTGTTGTGGCGCATCAGCGATTTGAAGAAGCGGAACGTCGCGGGCGTGAAGTAGGTCTTGGCCATGGGTCGGGTCAGTTCGGTGCGAGTTCGAGGCCCCACGCTTCCAGCTCGTCGAGCAGGGGCAGCGGCGAGCCGGGCAGGGCGCGCAAGGCGGTGAGTTCGGCGTTGTAGTCGTCGAGGGTGAGCGTGGTCAGGGCACTGCGCCGGGTGAGGCGATCCACGCGGAAGGCTTCCCAGCGGGCCTGCTCGTCGGCACTCAGCGTGTCCGGCCAGTTGCGCGCGCGGTAACGGAACAGCAGTTCCGGGTAACGCGGATCGCGGAAATTGAACGGGCGCGTGCCGAGCTGCTCGGGTGGCGTGGCGCGAACGTCGCCCAGCAGGCGGCGATCGGCGTCAGGCAGGAAGGCACCGTAGAGGGCGAGTTCGGGATCCTCGGCGGGTGGCAGTGACGCCGCCTGGCCGTAGATCCGGCGCAACTTCTCGGCCAGGCCTTCGGCGTTGCGCAACATGTCGAGGTGGCGCTCCACGGCGGCCATGTCGAGCCCGAGACGGCCGTGATCGGCGCCCTTCAGCACGGACAGCGGCGCAAGCGCCGGCGCCTGGTTCGCGCGCACGGTACGCAGGGCCACCCGCTCCACGCCCTCGGGCAGGTCGGCGCGCGAGGTGAAGACGCGGTCGGCCACGTCGCCGTCGTCGAGCGTGAGGAGGTCGGAGGGATCGGCACTGAGGTCGTAGACGATCACTTCGCCGGCGCGTGACGGATGCGCGGCCAGCGGTGCGATGACCGTGAGGCAGTGGCGGCTCGCCGGGTAGCGCGAGGATACGTGAACGACCGGCGTCATCGCCGCCACGTCGAGCAGCTCGAAGACGCGTTGCTTGCGGCGCAGGGCGAAGTACCAGTCCCACAGTTTCGGCTGATGCTGGCGGATAAGGCGGGCGAGGGCTATCAGCGCTTCCACGTCGGAGAGGGCGTCGTGTGCGCGGTCCTGCTTCAGGCCGTTGGCGGTGGCCAGGTGTTCCAGCTTGAAGCTGGGGCTACCGTCTTCACGCGTCGGCCAGACGATGCCTTCGGGGCGCAGGGCCTCGCACAGGCGCACCAGGTCGATCAGGTCCCAGCGTGAATTGCCGTTTTCCCACTCCCGCCCGTACGGGTCGTAGAAGTTCCGGTACAGGAGGTGGCGGGTGAATTCATCGTCGAAGCGCAGCGAGTTGTAGCCCACGGTGCAGGTGCCCGGCACGGCCAGCTGTTCGTGGATCGCCGCGGCGAACTCGGCCTCGCGCATGCCCTCGCGCTCGGTCAGCTGCGGCGCGATGCCGGTGATCAGGCACGCCGCCGGCTGCGGGGGCATGTCCCGGGGCGGCTTGCAGTAGATCATCAGGGGCTCGCCGACGACGTTCAGGTCCGCATCGGTGCGGATGCCGGCGAACTGGCTGGGGCGGTCCCGGCGGGGATCGGCGCCGAAGGTTTCGTAGTCGTGCCAGAAGAAGGTCGGTTCGGCCATCGGGGAATGATCGCATACGCTAGACTGCGCGGTACTTCCAAGGAGAACCCATGACGCCCGCACACGAGGACAACCTCATCTGGATCGACCTGGAGATGACGGGTCTGGACACGGACAACGACTCCATCCTGGAGATCGCCACGATCGTGACGGACAAGGATCTGAACGTGCTGGCCGAAGGCCCGGTCTTCGCCATCTCGCACAGCGATGCCCGCCTGCAGAAGATGGACGCCTGGAACCGTAACCAGCACCAGCGCTCGGGCCTGTGGGGCCGCGCGGTGGAAACGGATGCCACGCCCGAACAGGCCGAGGAGGCCACCATCACCTTCCTCAAGAAATGGGTCCTGCCCGGCAAGTCGCCCATGTGCGGCAATTCCATCTGCCAGGACCGCCGCTTCCTGCACCGCGAGATGCAGAAGCTGGAGCGTTTCTTCCACTACCGGAACCTCGACGTGTCCACGCTGAAGGAGCTTTCGCGTCGCTGGTCGCCGGAGATCGCACGGGGCTTCAACAAGGACTCCGCGCACACGGCACTCTCGGACATCCGCGATTCGATCGACGAGCTCCGTTATTACCGTCGATTCATGGGCCCGATGGCGGGCACCCAGCAGGGCTGACGCATGAACGACCCCTTCGCCACCGTACTGGACTGCAACGGCCGTGCCCTGGTCCTGGACCGGCCGCGTGTGGTCGGCATCGTCAACGTCACGCCGGATTCCTTCTCCGACGGCGGCCGGTACGACAGCCTGGACGCCGCTTACGCGCATGCGCTGAAGCTGGTGGAAGAGGGCGCAGACATGCTCGACATCGGCGGCGAGTCGACCCGCCCCGGTGCGGACGACGTCTCCGTCGAAGACGAGATTCGTCGCGTGCTGCCGCTGATCGAGCGCCTCGCCGCGGCGACGACCGTGCCGCTGTCCATCGATACCTCCAAGCCCGAGGTGATGCGCGCTGCGGTCGGCGCGGGCGCCGGCATGATCAACGATGTCTACGCGCTGCGCCGCGAAGGCGCGCTGGACACCGCTGCCGAGCTGCGCGTGCCGGTCTGCCTAGTGCACATGCAGGGTGAGCCGCGCGCCATGCAGGACGCGCCGGACTATGACGACGTGGTCGGCGAGGTCCACCGCTTTCTCACCGATCGGCTGTTCTCCTGCGAGCTGGCCGGCATCGACCGCAAGCGCGTCCTGGTCGACCCCGGCTTCGGATTCGGCAAGAACCTCGAGCACAACCTGGCCCTGCTGAGAGCGACGGCCCGGTTCGCCGAGCTCGGCGCGGGCGCCTATGTGGGTGTCTCCCGCAAGTCCATGATCGGCGCCATGACCGGCCGCACCGATCCGGCCGCTCGCGTCCACGGCTCCGTGGCYGCCGCCCTGATCGCTGTCCAGCGCGGCGCCGTGCTGGTCCGCGTCCACGACGTGGGCTCCACAGTCGACGCCCTCGCCGTCTGGGCCGCCGTAAAAGCCGGCGACACCGCGCCCCGCATCGACAAGCCTTCCATGCCCCGCTGGCCCGACGACGAGTAAACCAGCACGGCGCTGCAGCCTTTTCCCCTCTGTGGGAGCCGCTTCAGCGGCGAAAACCAGGTTGCCGTGGCCCCATCGCCGGCATAGCCGGCTCCCACACAAAGCCCGGTTCCCAAACAAAGCCCGGCTCCCAGACAAAGCTCCAGCATCCTCGGCCAGTCCCACAAAAGTGCTACAGGCCTTTGGAATATCTGGTTAAAGCTCCTGTCGGAGTATGCTTCTCCGTCCCCGGCAGGATGATCAGCATGAGCGAGCGCAAATACTTCGGCACCGACGGCATCCGCGGCCACGTCGGCACCTATCCCATCAGCGCGGACTTCATTCTCCGCCTCGGCCGGGCCCTTGGAGCCGTCCTCGCGCGCCGCCGCGCCGCCGACGGCAGGGGCCCGAACGCCGGTCCCGACCGCCGCGACCATGGCCGCAAGGTCACCGTGGTGATCGGCAAGGACACACGCGTTTCCGGCTACATGTTCGAGTCGGCGCTCGAAGCCGGCCTGGTCGCCTCCGGTGCGGATGTGCGCCTGCTCGGCCCGATGCCCACCCCGGCTGTGGCCTTCCTCACCCGTTCCCTGCGTGCCGACGCGGGCATCGTGATCAGCGCCTCACACAACCCGCACCAGGACAACGGCATCAAGTTCTTCTCCGGCCAGGGCGAAAAGCTCGACGACGCGCTGGAAGCCGAGATCGAGGCCGAGATCGAGGCCGAATTCGTCACCGTCGCCTCCGAGGCGCTGGGCAAGGCCAGCCGCATCGAGGATGCGGTGACCCGCTACGCCGAGTTCTGCAAATCCACGGTGGCGGACGAGTTCAGCCTCAATGGCCTGAGCGTGGTGCTCGACTGCGCCCATGGCGCCACCTACCAGGTGGCCCCGAAAGTCTTTCGTGAGCTGGGCGCCGACGTATCCACCATCGGTGCCGAGCCGAATGGCCTCAACATCAACCACGGCGTCGGGTCCACGGAACCGGCCGCCCTGGCGAAAGCCGTGGTGGAGCGGGGCGCGGACCTCGGCATCGCCTTCGACGGCGACGGCGACCGCGTGCGCATCGTCGACCGCGACGGCACGGTAACCGACGGCGACGACATGCTCTACGTCATCGCCCGCCACTGGAAGCGCCGTGGCAACCTGCCGGGGCCCGTGGTGGGCACGCTCATGAGCAACTACGGCCTGCAGCGCGCCCTGAAGCAGATGGACATCCCCTTCGTCCGGGCCAACGTGGGCGACCGCTACGTGCTGCAGCAGCTGAAGGAACATGGCGGCGTGCTGGGTGGCGAGACGTCCGGCCACGTGCTCTGCCTGGACCGTTTCACCACCGGTGACGGCATCGTGGCGGCGCTGGCGCTGCTCGAAGCCCTGGCCGACGACAACGAGACCTTCGCCGACGCCCGCGCCGGCCTGGTCAAGCTGCCGCAGACCATGCTCAACGTCCGTGTGGAGGGCGCCAAGGCGGCCCTGGGCAGCGATTCGGTCAAGCAGGTGCTCGCCGAGGTCGAAGCCGTTCTGGAAGGCCGCGGACGCGTGGTGCTGCGCGCCTCGGGCACCGAGCCGCTGGTCCGCGTGACGATCGAAGCCGCCGATGCCGCCGAAGTGGAACGGCTGGCGGCGCGACTGGCGGACGCCGTAAAATCGGCGGCTCAGGCGACCGCCTGACGCCTCCACCGGACTTCGCATGAAAAAGGTTCCCACCCTCGATATCCGCCGCTACGACACCGACCGCGAGGCCTTCGTGGCAGAGCTGGGCGCGGCCTATCGTGAATTCGGTTTCTGCTGCATCAGCGGCCACGGCATTCCTGTCGAGGCTGTCGACGGCGCCTACGACGCGTTCAAGCGCTTCTTCGCCCTGCAGGACGACACCAAGCGCAAGTACCACATCCCCGGCGGTGGCGGCGCGCGGGGCTATACGCCCTTCAAGGTCGAGACAGCAAAGGACAGCAAGTTCGCGGATCTGAAGGAGTTCTGGCACATCGGCCGCGAGATCCCGCGCGACTCGAAGTTCGCCGCCGTCATGCCGCCCAACGTCTGGCCGACCGAAGTGCCGGATTTCGAAGATAAGGGCTACGGCATCTATGAAGCGCTGGACCAGCTCGGCGCGCGCGTGCTGCGCGCCCTGGCCCTGCACATCGAGCTGCCGGAAACCTTCTTCGACKACAAGATCGATTCGGGCAATTCCATCCTGCGCCCGATCCACTACCCGCCGATCGTCCAGGAGGATGTGCCCAACGTGCGCGCCGGCGCCCATGAGGACATCAACTTCATCACGTTGCTGGTCGGCGCGAGCGCCGAAGGCCTCGAAGTGCTCACGCGTGAAGGCGACTGGTTGCCCATCACCACCGAAGGCGACGCCATCGTGGTCAACATCGGCGACATGCTCCAGCGCCTGACCAACCACGTGTACCCGTCCACGACGCACCGCGTGATCAATCCGCAGAACGCCAACGCGCGCAAGCCACGGTATTCGGTGCCGTTTTTCCTGCACCCCAACCCGGATGTCGTTCTCGACGTGTTGCCGTCCTGTGTCACGCCCGACAACCCGAAGCGCTACCCGGAGCCGATCACGGCCCACGAGTACCTGCTCGAGCGTCTGCGCGAGATCAAACTGATCTGACGAACCCTTAGCGGGTTTTTTACCGGGAGGGTCCACCATGGACCCTCCCGGTTCCGTTTCCGGAGCACCCCCGTGAAGACATCCAGCCCGCAACTGCGAGCCAAGCGTTCGTCACCCTCGAATTCACGAAAGAAAGGCACGACAAGGTCGGCGGCAGAACGTGTGCGTCGGCAGCGCACGGTTTCCTCTCGCGGCGGCCGCCGCTAATCGCCAGCCCCATGTGGGAGCCGATTCATCGGCGATGCCGCGGCAGCGGCTAAAAGGCATCGCCGATGAATCGGCTCCTACCGAGCAGGGTGCTGCAGGGTGCGGGTTCTTCTTATGGCGCGACCAGATCGGACGGGGCAGCGGCCTCGCCTCGATGCAACAACGGATGCGCAAACACCGCACCGATAATCACCGCCACGCCAAGATAAAACGTCCAGCCCAGTTCCCGCTGCTCGCCCAGCAGCGGAATCGCCAGCACGATCGCGTAAACCGGCTCGAGGTTCGTCACCATCTGCGTTGCAAACGCCGTCAGATGACGCAGCGCTGCCAGCGCGAGAGCGAACGGCAGCAACGTGCATCCGTAAGCCAGTACCACCATCAGTAACGCATCGTGCAGGYTCGGCAGGACGAAGGCCGGCGTAGCCATGAATGGTGCCAACACGGTAAGGAACAACGTCCCCGTACCTAGCTCGATGCAGGTCACCGTGAGTGCATCCGCCCGATCGATCAGTCGCTTGTTAAACGCGCTGAAAAAAGCGACGAACAGCGCGGAAAGCACACCGATCGCCAGGCCTAGCCGCATCTCACCCGGCAAGCCACCCGCCACGAGGACGACGCCCGGCACGATGGCAGCACCGATCAGCAACTCGCGTGGATCGAAGCGACGACCGGCTACCCAGGGTTCGACAACGGCGAGGAACACCGGGCACAAGGCGATGCATGTCGCCGCGACGGACGCGTTGGCGAGCTTGATCGCGCCGTAGAACGTGAGCCAGTGCAGGGCGACGATCACGCCGATGCCCGCGTAGGAAAGCAGAAGCTTCGGCGACAACGCACGCAACCCGCGCCACACACGGGGCACAC
>NZ_JBFUIT010000155.1:0-8958 GCF_056401735.1 Luteibacter sp. P4_D7_3 | reverse complement strand
TTTCCAACCTGTGGACAGGCCATCCGGCCGAGGGCACCGCTTCGCATCCGCGTCGCGGCAAAGAGAAAAGCCGGCACAAGGCCGGCTTCTCGGGTGATCGTTGATTCGTTAGTTCGGCGGCTCAGGAGCCGGCAGGCGCTTCTTCTCGTCGTCCCAGGTGACATCGGGGGAGACGAGATCGCGTCGCTGGATCTCCTTGAACAAGGTCTCGTTGGATAGCTTGCCGGCGATCGACATCGTCAGGAGGAACTGTGCGGACGCCTCGCCCATATCGGCGGCACCGAAGTCCTTGTAAAGCTCGACAGATCCATCGAACGGCTCGCCAATCCACATCGCCATGAAGCGCAGGCACTGCTCGATCGACGTGTCGAAGACCTCGGTGATGCGCTGTAGCACGCACTGATCGACGCTCTCCTCGCCGATGACCTGGGTAGCAGTAACCTTGCCGGCACGCCGCACCAGCATCTGAGCACCGGCCTGCCGCATCCGTTCTTCGAGGTCGAGGATCGACTGGCGCCCCGCCGCGATGGCGGCACCAGTGTGCTCGACGTACTTGATCTCGGCCTTCTCGTTCTCGCTCTTCACCGCGCTCGCTGCGCCGATGCTGATCTTTGACTTGGCGTCGAAGCCCTTCATGAAGAGGATCGGCACACGGGCGACGTGCAGGATGGTCTGCTGGTCGCTGCTGCTCTGCCAATGCTCGATGTTCTGGTGTGCCAGCTCGAGAAGCGGAGGAGTACCGACGCCGAAACCGGTCCGGACGCCATAGAAGAAGGCGAAGGGGATCACCTTCAGGCTGGTGACGCCGCTATCGATTTCTTCCCACTCGTCGGGCTTCATCGGCTTCGCGCGCCAGACGGCCCACTTGCCGGGCGTCAGTACCCGCACCTGCTCGACCGTCTTCTCACCGAAGTCGCCATCGTCGACGGTTTCGGCTTCCAGCAGACGCAGCTGCAGGAGCTGCATGACACCGTTGACCCGCTTCGCCTTCCAGCCCAGCACAGTGCCCGGTGGGTAACGAACGAAGTACGGCCGGATACCGGCTTCGCGCTCCTGGGCCTTGGTCTTCACCTCGGACGCCTGCGGGTAATCGACCAGCACGCCGGAAATGCCCTTCGCAAGGCAGTCCGTCATCAGGTCGCCGGCGAAGGCATGAAGGCTTCGGCCTTCGGCGTCGATGTTCTGCGTCCACTCTTCGAGGTGCGCGGACAGGTCCTTGTACGTGATCGCCTTGGACAGCGGCTTGCCTGCGAGCACCTCGACGGTGCGCTGATAAGCCGGGTGCAGCACCGCGGTTACCAGGCGCGCCTTGTAGCTGGAGTCGGACTCATTCGGCCACTGCGGGAGGTACGCCTTTCCGGCCGCACGCATGTCCGTGGTCCCCGCCATGAGCGCGTCGAGCATGGGCCAGTTGGCTGCCATGCGATCGACGGCGGCGCTGGTCTTGCGGACAGGAGCGATCATTCGGTTCTCACATTTCGAGGTATTCGACCGACGAATCCACGGTCTTGATCGGGAACCGCTTGGCGATGAAGTAGCCGCCGGCGTCGTTCATGTGGTCGAAACCACCCTTCTTGTCGGGCTGGCCCTTGTCGTCGTAGATCTGACGTTCGAGGCACTGGGTGAAGTTCGGGCACTGGTCGACGTTGACCTTCAGTCGGCGCTCACCGTACGAGTTCAGGAACACCGCGTTGAGCGAGTTGACCCTGTCCTTGATGCTCGGGTTGGTCGAGTCCACCACGACGGTGAAGCCGGCCTTTTTCAGCAGCGAGAGATCCGACTCACTGGCGTTCTTGCTGCTCGTGTTCTGGCCGCTGGCGTCCGGATAGACGGCAATCCCGTGCTCCGGGAACCGGGCCTTGATCTTCTCGATCATGTCCGGCGTGTCGCGCACCGAATGGAACTCGTCCAATGCCAGAGGCAACTCGCCGCGCATCACGTAGACCACGGCGCTCATCTTCATGACGTTGAAGTCCATGCCAATGTGGAGCGCTTCGCCTGGCTTGATCCGCTCGGTCGTCCTGCATTCGTTACGGTCGAACGTGTAGTACACGACGCCCGCATAGTTCTCGAAGCTGGCTTCGTATTCCTGCCGAAAGGTGCGCGGGTCCATCTTTCGACGGGCCGCATCAAGCTCCTCCGGTGGAACGTTGCCGCCATCCAGCGACGTGTACAGCCAGCTCTTGTGGTCAGGCTCGTGACCGGGCAAGCCGTCCTGATGCGTGTCGTAGCAGTGATTGAAGCCTTTCGGCGTTCCGATCCTGAGCGCGTGGCCGCCTTTGCGCACCTCGCCGCTCGGAAGCGTGTAGGTGCAGGTCGACAGCATCGGCCTAAGGACTTCTTCCCAGGCTGCCCACGGGCAATCCGCCCATTCGTCGACGAGGACGAAGAACAGGCCGGAGCCGCGCAGGTTGTCGTAGTTGTCCAGGCCCACCACGCGCAGCACATGGCCGCTCTTGAGCGTGATGGAGCACTCTGTCTCGTTGGGCTTCGACGCGCGCCATGAAACCGGGATCGACTGCTTCAGCCGGCGCCAAAAGACCCGCTTCGCCTGCTTGAACGTCGGCGCCGCGTACCAGATCTCGTCCTCGACGCTGACGCCCCACTCGACAGCGAGCCGCGCCGCACGCCGCAGTTCCGCCTTGCCGAGGAACGTCTTGCCGAACCGACGGCCGCACACCGCGTCACGGAAGCGCGCGGAGGGCTGGAAGCCCCAAACGTAGATGTTTGCCTGTTTCGGCGTGAGCTGGACCGGTGAATCAGAGGTACGGGGAAGCAGGTACATCTTCGTCGGGCCTCAGCACGTACTCGGTCGACGCCCCTTCCGGCACGCCAGGCACGAGCGGCTTATCAGGCTCGATCCTTCGGTTGACGTAGACATCGCCCACTTCCTTCGCCGCCTGCTCAAGCAGCTGAGCGGCAAGGGACAGGTTTCGCATCCCCTCGGCCTTCTCGGCGATCCTCCCAAGCGCTCGCAGCCGATAGGCGCGGTTGGCGATGGGGATCTCGGCGGTCTCCTCGCGGAAGCGCTTGCGCGTGTCCTCGAACAGGACCCTCCAGCGCTTCGCCAGATCACGCCCTGCTCGCTTTGTGGGGTCGTGCGCTTCGCATTGCTGCCGGCTCACCTCAAGCCCGAATTCCTCTCGGACGGCGGCTGCCACGTGCGACGGCGTGTCGAAACAGGCCAGGGCCTGCACGATGAAGGCCTTGACCTCGTTCTTCAGCGTGGCCATAGGTCAGGTTCCGTCTAAGGTCTGTCTTGGGGTCAGGCAGACTTGAGCAGACAGGTCCCGCACGCCCTCGCAATGTTGATTCTCGCCACCTCAGGCGGGCTGTTGGCCGCTTTGACCAACGCCGCCACGTCCGGGCTGGCTCCATACCTACGGACCACTCCGATGAACTCTTCGACATCGTGGCCGCGCATGCCGAGCTTGGGCCCACCCTCTCTGGTGAACTTGGGGGCGCCGAACTCGTCCTTGGCGTGACCGATGTGGTAGAGCTCGTGCTCCACCAGCGCGCAGAACTCGGCCTCCGAGCAAACGGAGCAGTAGTCGGCGGCGAGAGTGATCAGGAAATCCGGCACAAGGCCGAACCAGTGAAGCATCTGCTGCTCCTGCCTTCCCTTCTGCCAAGGGCCACACCGGAACGTGACCTCTTCGCACTGGCCGAGGACGGAACGCCCCTGCTTCTCGAACCCAGAGGCCGCCCATAGAAAAGCGACAGTCGCGTGTCTGAGGTGAGCGTGGTCCTCGTTAAAGAGGTGACCGCCTTCCGTGACGAAGGTGCCTATGGCCCACTCCAGTACTTCGGTAGCCGGCGCGAAGGAGTCAGGCCATCCCGCCCCTTCGACGAATTGGCCGAGAGTGGCTGGCGGTAACGGTCGCATGGGGAAACCTGTGGGGCCATAACGAAGAAGCCGCCCGAAGGCGGCTCCAACTCAATCGGGGTAAGCGTTTATCTTCAACGCTTCCTCGGGAAAGGTGTCGGTGTGGAACTTCCCGAGAGATTCGACGTACCACTCGCAGAGCCACCGATTGCCGCCGCCATCGCCTGACGCCGACTTCGCGGTAATCGTCATGCCTGGGCTGCCTCCGTTTAGCTTCACGGGAGACCCCACCTTGAAATCGCTCATTCCCTACTCCTTGTGCCGTCCATTCGGCTGGCCAAGGATATCCCGGCCCCATGCCGCCGCAAGACGATGGGGCCGGAGAGCGATCAGGTGGCGGGCTGGAGAGCAGCGGCACCACCAGCAACGACCGGAGCGGCAGGGGCCACGGCAGGAGCAGGAGCAGGCGCAGCCTTCTTGAACAACCCGGAAGCGTTGTAGAGCGCCACGAGGCCCGCGATGATCGGGGCGAGCTCCGACTTGGCCGCGGCGATCACGTCGACATCGGCCTCGATTTTCACCAGGTAGGCATTCACCGCGGCGACGACGGCCTGCAGCTTGGCGGTGCCCGGGGCCGACGGCAGCAGCGCTTCGACCTGCTGAATGAACGAACTGATCAGCGGCATGATGCTGGTGATCAGGGTAAGCGACTTGAAGATGGCGGCAAGGTTCATACGGGGTTCCTCAGAGGATGACGCCACGAGCCCGGTAGGCGTCGAGGCAGTGGGCGGTACGGACTCGCTTGGCACGTTCTCGCTCGACGACGCCGGCAGCGGCGACGGCCCAGGCTTGCTGGTTGACGCTGTCAGCGCTGTAGCCGGCGATAACGATGCGGGCGTCGTCAAGGTTCGTGACGGGGCGGAAGATCCGAGGATCCGGTTCCGGATAGCTCGGAAGGTGTTCGACAGGAGCGTGCTCATCACAGGTCACCGCCGGAATTGGCTCGAGCGATCGCCTCGTTGACGATGGCGCGCTGGCGCAGCACGTCAGCAGGAGCATCACCCCCAGCAGCAGTAACGGCAGACACATCGCGAGCGCTACGCGCGCGGCTGTCTTCGAGGCGCTGCTCAGTCGTATCGCTTTCCCGGGCGACCTCGGCGTTAGCTTCGGCTTGATGGTCATTCGCGGTCTCGACGTTGCTGGCTGCCTTGCGCTTGGCCCACCAGCTCAGGATTGCGGCGAAGAGCGCTTCCAGCAGACTTGCCATGGGCCAAACTCCAGGCTGCGGCGCCGAAGTGGCGAACCGCGTAGATCATGAAACCGGCGTGCATCGCGATCGCCCACCATGGGGTCTGCGCACCGTCCAGGCTGCTCGCAATCTTGCCGAACGAGCCCACGCACAACAGGAGGAACACGACCGTCTGAAGCGGCTGGTGATAGAACGTCACGCGGCGCAGTGATTCGAACGCGAGCGCGAGGATGACCGCGAGGATCGCGGCGTCGACGGAGCTGCTCATGGTCATGGGGTGCCCTTCTTCTGATCGTCGCCGTCAGCGAGGCGCTCGGCACGTACGGCCAAGGCCTTCTTGATCAGCGGGATCAGGTTCATGGCGCAGAGGCCCAGGACAAACGCGGTCCCGTTCTCGAGCTCGGGCCCGACGCCGAATTTGTAAACGGCCACCGGCGTCAGATAGACCGCGGTGAGACAACCGACGAGCACGGCCAGAAGCGCCTGCTTCCGGGTCAGGCCCTGAAGGAAGGCGAGGCTGACGACGCCGCCGGCGAAGCCAGCAACCATGGTCGAGAGCTTGACCCCGATCGCGGCGCTGATTGGTTCTGCCATGTGCGTGTCCATAGTTATGCCACCAGGGCGGCTTGTGCCTTCGCCCAAAGCTCCTGGCGGTCGTCCCACCCGTTGGGCAGGCCCGTATCCTTGTTCTCGCCGTTGATCCGGATGGACAGCGCGAGGAAGTCGCCGCTGTCCGCCAGTTCGTTGCAGCCGTGCTCGTGCCACCACCAGGCCGAGACCATGGCGGCGTAGTCGTCGCGTTCCAGCAGCTGCGGGTTGCGGACGAAGTCGACGCCCAAGGCCTTCGAGGCTCTTGTGTAGTTGTCGCGACCGGTGATCTGGATCAGGCCACGACCCATGAAGCGCATACCGTCGCCCGGCTGGGTGTTCCCCAGATCCTCGCGACCTTCGTATCGCGCCTGGGCCGGAACCTGCTTGGGGTTCCATATCTCCCGGACGCGCGCGAAGCGCATCGACTCGTGGCCCGTCTGGGCGATGAAACAGGCCTGGCGCTTCGGCGTGGTGATGTCGTAACGGCTCATGCTCGCCGTCAGCGGCAGGGCCCACAGCTGTGCTCGCGGCAAGGAGATCCCGGCCGCCAGCATCAATGTCTTGGCGTCCATGGAAGCTCCGAGTTGAAATGGGCCCGCGCCGAAGCGCTGCGGCCCCTGGAAGAGGGTGAGCCGCCACCGCAGGGGAGGACGGTGACGGCTCGGGGTGCAACGGCTGCCGTCAGGGGTAGGCAAACGCGAGCACAAAAAAACCCGCCACATGGGCGGGTTTCTGGTCAGTGGGTACACTGACTAGGCGCGAGTATCCGGGAAAAAAGTCCGGACGCAAGCCCTTTTTTTCACTATAAGGCAGCGTTGCAGTCATCAACGTCTACGCGCGTCAGGACGAGACACCACCACGCCCCGAGTGCCGCTTCCCGTCCGCCATCACGAATCCACTCGCATCGACGTAGACACTTCCTGATCGGCAAAGCTGCCCATTCACAGTGACCGTCCTCGGTCCTCTCACGTGGACACCATGCGTTACTAGCCACGCGTCAATTGCGATAGCCACCTCGTCGCCTGTCAGGTTGATCCTGACACCAGGCCCGAACTTGGTCGTACCCTCACCCTGTTTCACTTTCACCAGTCACCCCCGCTTTCGGTCCGCATGAACCATCTCGTCAGATAGCGGTATCCTCAGCCAAGCCGCTACATGCACGCGTGCAACCCAGAGCTCGTCGTAATAGGTCGTTCGGCTCATGGAGCAACCCATGGCACGCAACCGCTGAAGCTTGTGGTCTTCACCAGCGTTTAGCATCCAGTACTCGCAGCGCAGAGCACAGGCGGCACGGTAGCCGTCCTTCGTCTTCTGCAGCGCCATGACGGCGCGCTCGACCTCGTCGGCCGCAGTACACGGGGCTTCCTGACCTTGCCCGTCCGGTGGACGGCCACCCCACTTCGCCAGAACAGCCGTCGGTGACTTGCCCTGCCACCCATGGTTGTCGGTGCCAGTACGGCGGTACTCCTCAGCCCACTCCCGGAGCCGGTCTTCAAGTTCTGTCCTGCGGCGCATTGGGTATCCCCTGTCGTGCTGTTATCGAATGGTGTGTCGTTTGCGCCGCTTCAGTTCGCGGCGGATCAGCGCGCTGCGCCTTTGCGAGGCTTTGAGGTCGTCGCGGGCCTGGTCGAGTTGGAGCGAGAGGATGCTGGTGGGGACACCCTCGAAGCCGGTGGCTGCGCCGGCATTCGCTTCATGCGGGCCTCTTCGCGGAGCCATGGCCTGCATTCCTCCTGCTGCTCCGGTGTCAGTGCGTCGATCAGCGGGCCCCATTTCCTGAAGTCCGGCTCGATCCGCATGATTCGCAGCGCGTGCGTCAGGTGGTGATAGACCGTCATTCAAGAGGACCTCCTGCCGATCGACCAGAGATTCCGGGTATGACCATCAGCGCCCAGCATGGGCTTCTTCCTGACGTGATCGCGCCGCGACATCATGCTGAGATGGGCGGCGACGGCGTTGCGGGCCATACCGAGTTCGGCAGCCAGCTCCTGTGTCGTTGCCGGCGCTTCGGCCAGAGCGGCGCGGATTGTGGCCGCTTTGGATATCTTGCTCATGCGGCCATCCTCGTCCCGATGGACCCGAGCAGCTTCACGGCCTGCTCGACGTTCTCGACCACATGAACCTTGCAGCCCTTCGCCATGGCTTCGGCGTGGAAGATCACCTGATCCGACGTCAGCTTGCGGCGTGACGGTGGCTTATCGCCGTCCTTGATCTCAACGAGAGTCCACCGGCCACGGTAAGCACACAGCAGGTCCGGGAAGCCAGAGCCGACGTGCGAGCAGTCGATGACGTACACACCGATCCGCCTTAGGGCCCGGACGATCTCGCCCTGGTTGTCATCTACACGAGCCGCGTACCTCATGCCGCAACCTCGTCAGCAACCTGCAATTCCTCGACGCCGCCTTCGATGGGCTCAAGCGCGCTGGCCTGCGCATCAATGTCGAAGCATCCGACGTCCATTTCTACGAACCAGTCCTTACCGGGCTCACTGGAACGAGCTTTGATGGTTCCCGTATGGCCCAGAAGAAGCAGGAGCGTCACGTTGTGATAGACCTTCTGGCCCCCGATGTATCGCACACGCGTCCCGACATTCATGCGGCCACCGCCTGCGCGGCGCGCTCACGTGCGGCGGCTAACGCTTGGGCGTATGCCTCGGGATGCTGATCCTCGAAGCGAGGAAGAGTCCCGCGCGCCCAACGACCGCTACCGAGGGATATCAGCCATCCGTCACTCGCGCAGAAGCGGCGCGCGTCGATGCTGTGGTCGCGCACACTCTTCGCGGTGACGAAGCCGAATACTTCAAGGTCGGCGATAACTTTCAGAGCGCCGATCTTCCACGGCGTCAGGCGCGTCGGGCATGGGACGCCGGCACGGACTTCGGGAACGATCTCCGGAAGCTCGCAGCGACGTGCTGGGTTCCAGTCGTGCCAGGCAAGATCCCATGACATCAGCTCGCCCTGGGTGGCATCGAACTCGCGAGCGTCATCGCCGCGGTAGCGGCTGAAGCGGAAATGCATGCCATCGCGGACGCTGGCGTAGCCATCTGGCGCCCAAACCTGCACGCCGAGGATGCCGAGCATCTTTGCAATACCCGCTGCCGCATCTCCGATGAACGGCACGATGACACCACGGAAGTCCGGACCTTCCTTCCCCTCGGTCGCGTATCCCATGTGTAGGTCCGGAATGATCTGGTCCGCCACCTTCGCGTTCAGCGCCAGCTTCGCTTCGACGCCCAACTGATGGCCGGTGGCATCACGTACGAGCAAGATGTCGAAGCCAGCCGTCTCGGGGT
>NZ_JBFUIT010000154.1:0-9042 GCF_056401735.1 Luteibacter sp. P4_D7_3 | reverse complement strand
TAGTGATACAGCGCCAGGCGGGCGCGAACCTCGTCCGGGTACTCTCGCGCCAGGTCATCCACGCCAGTATGGGACGGATTACCGACGACACCGCAGTCGTGGGCGATGAGCTCGCCATGCGCGCCGTGAAGCGCCAGCGCCTCGGGAACGGGGCGGGTATCGCCGGTGTAGACGAAGCTGCCGCGCAGGGCGAGACCGTACGAGGTGCCCTGCACGTGGTGGCGCGTGGGAAACACGTCGAACCACTCGCCTTCGTGCCAGAACCCACGGGTGCATGGAATCAGGTGAAAAGCCTCCCAGTAGTTCACGCCGCCCTCGGCCAGCGCACCCGGGTAGTCAGCCACCCTGCCCTGCAGCCACGGCAGGAGCGCCGCATGCAGGTATACCCGCATGCGACCACGCAAGGCTTCGTCAAACCAGAGACGGAAGAACAATCGCTCCATACCCGCGACGTGGTCCATGTGAACGTGGGTCACGTAGAGAGCCGGCGGCGGCGCACCGTAGGCGGCCACGTAGCGATCCAGGGTGTCCGGTCCGCAGTCCACCAGGAGCAGCGGCCGGTCGTCACGCTCGACCACCACGGCGGATGATCCGAGCTCCACGGCATGCGCGGCGCCAGTTCCAAGGAAGTGCAGGTTCCAGCTCACCCTTTCAGACTCCGCTCGTAATGGTCGATCAGGGCCGGCCAGAGCTCGGCGTCGAAGGTGTCGCCCCCGGCATCGCGGGCGCCGACCTTGATGAGGGAGCGTTTCAGGCGAGCCAGGTTCGCACGCCGCCAGTGCGCCGCTGGCCGACGCAAACGGCCGCGATCGAAGTCGATGAGGTAAAGGCCTTGCGGATTGACCAGGATGTTGTGGGCATTGAGGTCCGCATGCCAGGCACCTTCGCGATGGAAGCGGGCGATCAGCTCACCCACCTTCCCAGCGAGGGTCGCGTTGAAAGCACCATCGTTCAGGCGCTCCGCCAGCGTGGCCGCTTCCGGTATGCGCAGGGTGATCAGATCGGCCGAGTAACGCAGCCAGTACCGCACGTAGCGCGACGCCAGCGGTGGCGACACCGGCAGGCCACGGCGCTCCAGCTCGGCCAGCAGCCTGAATTCACGTACGCTGCGGGTGCGACGCCAACCCGTGAACAGATAGCGGTCTCCGAAGATTCGCGCCACCATGCCGCCTCGGCGGTAATGGCGAAGCACGGCTTCGCCGGCCGGCGTTTCGATCACGGCAACGCCTCCGCGACCGCCGGCCTGCGAGCGCAGGGCATCGCGCTCGCTCCAGTGGGCGGGCGAGAACCAGAGGCTATCGACTTGAGGTGTACGGGCCGCGTCGAACAGAATCGTGCCGCCCGCCGCCTCCGCTACGCGTTGTTCAGTCATTTTCGGGCCGCCCTCCGGCGGCCTCCTATCCGGTGATCCGATCGTGCCCAGTCTAACAAGCCGTCCCCTCCCGCCGGGAGACTCCAGTCTCTGCATCATGCGCACATCCGCGATCGGCGATGTAACGCACGTGACTCCGCTGATCCGGACATTGCAGGAAAAGGCACCGCGGACGCGACTCACCTGGATCATCGGCAAGCTCGAGCGGCGCCTGGTAGGCGACCTGCCGGGCGTGGAGTTCATCACCTTCGACAAGGGCCAGGGCCGTGCGGGCGCTCGCGCCGTGCGCGAGGCCCTCGCCGGCAGGCACTTCGATGCCCTCCTCCACATGCAGGTGGCCCTGCGCTCCAACCTGTTGAGCCTTTCCGTAAAGGCGGACCGGCGCATCGGCTACGACCATGCCCGTTCCAAGGACCTGCACGGCCTTTTCGTTAATGAGCGCATCGCTGCGCGCACCGGCGAGCACGTGCTCGACGCCATGGCCAGCTTCATCGAGCCGCTCGGCCTGAAGCAGACCGAAGTGCGCTGGGACATCCCCGTGCCCGACGAGGCTCATGCCTGGGCAGCGGAGCAATTGCCCGGTGAGGCGCCGACGCTGTTGGTCAGCCCGATGTCGAGCCACACGGTTCGCAACTGGCGGGTGGAGCGCTACGCCGCGCTGATCGACCATGCGATGAGCCGCGGCCTGCGGGTCGTCCTGGTCGGCGGCCCTTCGGAACCCGAGCGCGCCCTCGCCGACAGCATCCTTGCCGCGGTGAAGCAGGCACCGATGGACCTCACGGGCAAGGACACACTAAAGCGTTTCATGGCCCTTCTCGCACGTAGCGCCATGATTCTCACCCCGGATTCCGGCCCGATGCACATGGCGAACGCGGCCGGCGTAAAGGTGCTCGGCCTGCATGCGGCGAGCAATCCGGAGCGCTCCGGGCCCTATTCCGACCGTCGCTGGTGCGTGGATAAATACGACGCCGCATCTCGCAAGTTCCTCGGCAAGCCCGCCTCAGAAATTCCGTGGGGCACGAAGATCGAAAAGCCCGGCGTCATGGACCTGGTCGAAGTCGACGAGATGATCGCGCGCTTCGAAGCCTGCGCAGAACACTTGAAGCTGACCCTTGCCCGGTAACCGGCCCGTGCCCTGTAACCGCCGCTTGCCCGGTAACCGCCGTTTGCCCGGTAACGCCGTTTGCCCGGTAGGAGCCGATTCATCGGCGATCCCGCGGCAGCGGGCCAGTTTGGGGCAAGCACCCGATCGCCGATGAATCGGCTCCTACAGGAAGCAGATCCTGCGAGGGTTCGTCAGGCCTGCGGGGCGCGGTAGTCCTGGTAGGACTTCTCTTCGACCAAGGTTGAACCGAGCTTCATATTGATCTCGCGCTTGATCGCCGCGCGTTCGTCGTTCTCGATGTACACCGAGCGGGCGAGCTGGATGAATTCCTGATCGAAGGCCTGGGCGCGCTCTTTCATGCGGATATCGTCTTCGATCTTCCACAGACGCTGGTTCACGGCGAGAAGGCGCGCGGTTTCGTCGGCGATATCGGTTTCCGACGCCTTGTCGTTCTTCCACGTCGCGTCGAGCAGCTCGAGTTCGTTGCGGACGTTGGCGAGCTTGGCGTCGTCCTTGATTTCCTGCAGCTTGATCTGAAGGATCGTCATCTTGTCGATAAGCTCGCCGTAAGAAACGGGGGTCTGAATCAGGCTCATGGCAAATCTCCAGTCGGTCAGGCGCCGGAGGTTAGCAGTTTTGGGCTGGTCCGACTGCCACCGTAGGCCGCCAGACCCTCCACCAGGTGGTCGAAAACAGTGCGAATACGAAGACTGGTGCGCTGGTCCTCATGCATGACTACCCAAATGGGCAGTGCGATATCCACGGACTTGGGAAGCAGTCGCACGAGTCCCGCGCGTCGACCCAGCGGCACCTGGCAGGCACCGATACCGAAGCCTGCCCGGATAGCAGCCAGCCCGGCGAGATCGTTGTCCGTGCGCAAGCTGAAGAACTCGCGCTGGTAAGGCATGCCTGCGGGGCGGGTGGCACGGATATACGGCGTCTCTTCGTCGTAACCGATCAAGGTGTGCCCGGTCAGGTCCGCCAGTGTCTTCGGCCGGCCCGCCGCCGCGAGATAGTCCGCGTGCGCGTAAAGGCCAATGGGAATAACACACACCTTCCGGGCGACCAGCGCATCCTGGTCCGGGGGCGAACTGCGCACGGCGATGTCGGCATCGCGGCGCAAGAGATTTTCCGTGCGATTCGTGGTCGACAGCTCAAACACGATCCCCGGGGAACGTCGGTGCATCGCGGCCAGGATCGGCGGCAACACCTCCACGCCATTGACCTCGCTGGCAGTGATGCGCACGACGCCGCGTAACTCGTCCTTCGCGCCTGACGCCGCGCGTAAAGCCGAAGCGGCCGCCGACGCCATCGCTTCCGCGTGAGGCTGAAGCTCCAGCGCGGCATCCGTCGGCACCAACCCGTGCGATGCACGCGAGAACAGCGGCACCCCGAGCGATGCTTCCAGCTCACGGACGTGTCGACCCAGGCTCGGCTGGGTCATGCCGAGTGCGCGTGCGGCGCCGGAAAGACTCCCCTCGCGAAGTACTGCAAGGAAAGAGCGGAACAGGTCCCACGTCAGGTCGCTGGAAGTCATACAAAAATGTATATCACACCCACGCTTTTAGGCAATTCACGTATAGGTCCAAGGGGAACAGACTGCTTCCATTCCCACGGAGCGCACGCCATGCAGACCCCCACGAATCGAACCGCACTCGTCCTTGGCGCCACTGGCGGCGTCGGTGGCGCCACCGCCCAGGCACTCCTGGAAAAGGGCTGGAAGGTAAAAGCGCTCACGCGCCGCACCATGCCTGCCGATGGCCCKATCCAGTGGATCAAGGGCGACGCCATGAACGCGGCGGATGTCCTCTCGGCAGCGACCGGGGTCCACGTCATCGTGCACGCCGTGAATCCCCCCGGGTACCAGAACTGGGAAACGCAGGTCCTGCCGATGATCGACCACACGATCGCCGCCGCGCGGGCTGTCGATGCACGCATCGTCATCTTCGGCAGCGTGTACAACTACGGCCCCGAGACCTTTCCCCTGCTCCGTGAGGAAAGTCCGCAGAACGCGCCCACGCGCAAAGGGGAAATCCGCGTTGAACTGGAACGGCGCCTGGAAGCGGCGGCGATTAGCGGCGTGCGCTCCTTGAACCTTCGTTGCGGCGATTTCTACGGACCGCGAGCCGGCRCCAAYTGGTTCGCCCAGGGCATCGTCAAACCCGGCAAGCCGCTGCGCGTCATGCACTACCCGGGACCGCGCAACCTGGGCCATGCATGGGCTTACCTTCCCGACGTCGGTGCGACCACCGTCGCACTGCTCGATCAGGAAGGTCGCCTGGACACGTTCGAGCGCTTTCATTTCGACGGGCACTACGTCACCGGCAACGCGCTCCATGCTGCCGTGAGTCGTATATCGGAACACCCCCGCCTGCCGTTGCGCGCTTTCCCCTGGCCCGTGGTCACCCTGGCGTCACCCTTCTCCGAGACGATGCGGGAAGTGCGCAAGATGCGTTATCTCTGGCGAGCACCGCTCCAACTGGACGGCACGCGACTGCACGCGTTCCTCGGATCGGTCCCGTCCACGCCCCTGGAGACCGCCCTACGCGCGACCTTGTCCTCACTGGGCACGCTGGCCGTAGGTGTTTCGCCGCGACTATGATCGGCTGAACGACATCGCGGAGCGCACGCATGAGCCAGCCGTCCGTCCTGATCGCCGGTGCCGGTCCCACAGGGCTGGCTGCAGCCCTCTTTCTCGACATCCGCGGCGTGAAGGCGCGTATCGTGGATTCGGCGCTCCAGGCTGCGCCGCACTCACGCGCGCTGGTCGTCAATCCGCGAACGCTCGACCTACTCGCCGACACCGGTGTCACCGAACGCATGCTCGCCGAAGGCCGTCGCATTCGCGGCGTGCGCTTCCATGAGAACGGCGAGGTATTGGCAACGGTCGAAGCGGCATCGATGCATCCGCGATACGGGCTCACGGTGCTGTCGCAGGAACGCAGCGAAGCCCTTCTGACCGAGGCGTTGCTCGCGCGAAACATCCATGTCGAGCGCGGTGTTCGCGCGGGATGCGTGGGCCAGGATGATGCGGAAGTTCGCGTCGCGTTGAACGGCGCGAGCGATGGCGAAGACGGCTATGCCGCAGTATTCGCCGCGGACGGTGCACACAGCGATTTCCGCAAGACCCTCGAGATAGGTTTTTCCGGCTCCTCCTACCCGGAGCCCTGGCCACTCTACGACCTTCCGCTGGAAACGACACTCGACCTCGATCATGCGCATGTCATGTTCTTTCCGGAAGGCATGATTTTCCTGCTCGCCCTGAACGACGAGATCTGGCGTGTCATATCGAACATGCCCCATCCCCTCGCCAAGTTGCCGGCAGGCACAGTCTCCAGCGAACCGATGTGGGAGTCGTCGTTCCATGTCGCCCATCGCGTCGCCGACCGCTGCGCTATCGATCGCATCGCACTCGGTGGCGATGCTGCCCACGTACATTCCCCGGTCGGCGCACGTGGCATGAACCTGGGTATCGAAGACGCCGCGGCCTTCGCCATGTATTTCACGGTCCCCGGAGCCAGGCCGATGGACGCGCTGGAGCGCTATCACCGGGAGCGTCATGCCGTGCACAAAGGCGTCGTGCGTCGCGTGCATGCGGTCACGTCCATGGCACGCAGCGGCAACCCCCTCGTTGCCCGCCTTCGGCATGCCGCGCTTCCGTGGGTCTCGCACATGCCTGCACTGAGCCAGCGGATCCTGCGCACGGTGGCAGGGCTCGATCACCCCGCACCCACGCCGTGAGTCAGAGCGAAATCGCGCCCGCCGCATCCAGCAACAGCACCACATTGAGACTGAGCACCACCAGCGCGCCCAGGCTCGCCAGCGCGACGACAGGCCAGCGGTTATGGAACACACCCATGGTGTCGCGCCGGCTGGTAAACCACACCAGCGCAATCATCGGAAAGGGCAACGCGATGCTCAGCGCGACCTGGCTCATCACCAGCGCACGGGTGGCGTCCACGCCGGCGATGACCACGGCGAAGCTCGGCACCATGGTGACGGACCGCCGCAGCCAAAGCGGAATGCGAAAAGCGACAAAGCCCTGCATGATCATCTGGCCCGCCATGGTTCCGACCACCGAACTGGAGAAGCCCGAAGCCACCAGGGAGATCAGGAAAATCGTCGCCGCCGCACCGCCCAGCAAAGGCACGAGGGTCTGATAGGCCGTCTCGATCTTCGCCACATCGGGATGACTTCCGTGAAACGCCCCTGCGGCCATCACGACCATCGCCAGGTTGATCAGGCCGGCGACCGTCAGGGCCAGCACGACCTCGAGGTTGGAGAGACGGATGATCCGTCGCCGCTCGATATCGCTCTTCGGCCGCGCACGCCGTTCGGTAAGGCCCGAATGCAGGAACAAGGCGTGCGGCATCACCGTCGCACCGATAATGCCGACCGCGATCGCCACCGCCGCACCGTCGGGCAGACTCGGCACGAAGATCTGCTGCCCCAGCGATGCCCAGCCCACCGGCGCGACGAACAGCTCGACCAGATACGACAGGCCGACCACGCCGACCAGGGCGCCAATGGCCAGCTCGAGCCGCCGGTAGCCCATGCCTTCGAGCAGCAGCAAGGCGTACGTCACGATGCCCGTGATGACCATGCCCACCAACAGCGGCAAATGGAACAGCAGGCTCAGGCCGATCGCTCCACCGAGGAACTCGGCAAGATCGGTCGCCATCGCCGCCAATTCGCTGACCACCCACATGACGTAAACCAGCGGCTTGGGCAAGCGTTCTCGACACAGCTGGGCCAGGTCGCGACCGGTCACGATACCCAACCGCGCCGAAAGGCTCTGAAACAGCATCGCGACCAGGTTGGCAAGAACCACCACCCAGAGCAGCCCGTAGCCGTATCGGGCGCCAGCCTGGATGTTGGTCGCGAAATTACCGGGGTCGATATAGGCCACCGACACGACAACGGCCGGACCGGCGAACGGCGCGAGCCCAGCCAGCCCCGTCCGTCGGCCCTGCAAGACCTCTTGCATGACCTGGGTATCGCGTGCGCGCCTGACTTCGTCTCTCACCGCGACGTCCGAGTGGCGCATGGCGCCCTTGACCGGATTAAGCCCAGCATCGCGTACACGCGACGTTAATGTGTGAAATCCCGCGAGGAACGCTTCGCGGGTCCTCCACACGCGGCAGCCTATATCTCAGGGAGATTCCCGGAGCCGCCATGACCACGATCACCCAACCCGGTCCCCGCGTCAGCGGGTTTTCCGCCGCCAGGCAAGACGACATCGGCTATTGCGTCCTTGCCGACCTGAGCAACCCACCGACCGACCCCTGGCTGCGCCTGTTCGCCGCCCGCTGCGAGGCCGTGTTCTCACGACACACCTCGCCGGATATCCGGTGGGTGGAGAACAAGATCTGGTTCCGCGTGCCTTCACCGGATCTGGTCGGCGAATATGCCCGCCTGATCGTCGAGGCCGCCACCGGCGCAAGTGCGGATTACGACGAGGAGCAGCGTCGCGAAGCCGAGCGTGCGGACGAGCTGGCGCGCAAGTCGCACGACCTCGACGACCTGCTGAACCAGGTGAACGCGGCACTCCCCGAGTGGGCGGAGGTGGGCGATCTCGCAAGCCAGGGGAAAGCGACGGGCTGATAGGTTGGGGTGAGAACCGACTCACCAGGCTTACCCCATGCACCTAGTTCGGATCGCGCTGCTGGCAACGGCCTTCCTCGTCGCTCGCCCCGGCCACGCCGCCGAGCCATCGCCAACCGCCTCGGGCTCGCCTTTCAGCATCAACCTGTGGCCCGGGGTGCCTCCCGGCGCCAGCGGACCCCGCGGCCCGGAGCGGGTCTACACGTCGGGCAGCCACGCGGGCGCCGTGTCCAACGTCAGTGTGCCGCGCATCGAGATCTACACACCGCCACACCCCAACGGCACGGCCGTGATCGTCATCGGTGGCGGCGGTTACGCGCGAATCGGCATGGGTCAGGAAGTGATGCCGACGGCGACCTGGCTGCAGACGCAAGGGATCACGGCAGTGGTGCTTTACTACCGCCTTCCAGCGGACCATTGGCCTGCGGTCGCGCCATTTCAGGATGCACAACGTGCCATCCGTGTCCTTCGCGCGCATGCACAGGACTTCGGTATCAACCCGGCGCGGATCGGTGTGCTCGGTTTCTCTGCCGGCGGAAACCTCGCCGGCATCGCCGAAACGCGCTCGGCGGCGGCCTTCTATCCCCCTGTAGACGCGACCGACCGGCTCTCGGCACGACCGGATTTCGCGGCCCTGCTTTACCCGGTGATCTCGCTGGGGCAACCCTATGACACCACGCGCTCGGGTCGCGAGTTGTCCACCCAGGCCGACTCGGTACAGGCGTATTCCGTGCAGCTGCACGTGACCCCGAGGACAGCACCGACCTTCCTCGCCCAGGCCAAGGACGATCCCATCGCGAACATAGGCAACAGCCTGATCATGTACGACGCGCTGAAGAAAAATGGCGTCGAGGCCGAACTCCACGTGTTCGACAAGGGCGGCCACGGCTGGGGAATGGGTACGCCGGGCTCTGAGGTTGCCGCGTGGCCGAACTTGTTCGCCCTCTGGGCACGACGCAAC
>NZ_JBFUIT010000153.1:0-9116 GCF_056401735.1 Luteibacter sp. P4_D7_3 | reverse complement strand
GATACATGGGCCGCGTGAGCGGCCTTCCTTTTCGAACGCGGAGGACGTGTCTGAGCAGCGAGGGTGGGCACCAAGGTCTCCCCGCGAGACGCCCAAGTGTAAAGAGCGATGGCGCAAGCCGAGCCGCCCGCGAGCGGACGCAGCAATACGCGAATCTTTCAATCGTTGGTGATAGGACGTCGTTGATCCTATGGAGAGAAGGCATTGGCCCGATCCATAGTCAGTCCCTATCGACCCCGTCACAAATATGAATTTCCCTTATCAGTCGACGGGACCTAACGTTGCACCCACGTCGCGGCCCCACCGCACGCCTCTCCCACGAACACCAGCAAGGGTAAGACCCATGAGCAAGCTGACCACCGTATTCGGCGCCCCCGTCGCCGACGACAACAACACGATGACCGCCGGGCCGCGTGGCCCGGCCCTGCTGCAGGACGTCTGGTTCCTCGAAAAGCTCGCCCACTTCGATCGTGAAGTCATTCCCGAGCGCCGCATGCACGCCAAGGGCGCTGGCGCTTTCGGCACCTTCACGGTGACCCACGACATCACTCAGTACACCCGCGCGAAGATCTTCTCCGAAGTGGGCAAGACCACCGAGATGATGGCGCGGTTCTCGACCGTAGCCGGCGAGCGTGGCGCGGCCGACGCCGAGCGCGACATCCGCGGTTTCGCCATGAAGTTCTACACGGAGGAGGGCAACTGGGACCTGGTCGGCAACAACACGCCGGTGTTCTTCATCCGCGATCCACTGAAGTTCCCGGACCTCAACCATGCCATCAAGCGCGATCCGCGCACCGGCATGCGTAGCGCCGACAACAACTGGGATTACTGGACGCTGCTGCCCGAGGCCCTGCACCAGGTCACCATCGTGATGAGCGAGCGCGGTGTGCCGAAGTCGTTCCGCCACATGCATGGTTTCGGCAGCCACACCTATAGCTTCATCAATGCGAACAACGAGCGTTTCTGGGTGAAGTTCACCTTCAAGACCCAGCAGGGTATCCAGAACCTCACCGACGACGAAGCCGGGCAGGTGGTCGCCAAGGACCGCGAGAGCAACCAGCGCGACCTGTACGAGGCCATCGAGCGCAAGGAATTCCCGCGCTGGACGCTGTACGTGCAGATCATGCCGGAGGCCGAGGCGGCCAATACGCCGTACAACCCGTTCGACCTGACCAAGGTCTGGCCGCATGGCGATTACCCGCTGATCGAAGTCGGTTTCTTCGAGCTGAACCGCAATCCGGAGAACTTCTTCCAGGATATCGAGCAGGCCGCGTTCGCACCCGCCGTTATCGTGCCGGGCATCGGCTTCTCGCCGGACAAGATGCTCCAGGGGCGCCTGTTCTCCTACGGCGACACGCAGCGCTACCGTCTCGGCGTGAACTATGCGCAGATCCCGGTGAATGCCCCGCGTTGCCCGGTCCACTCGTATCACCGTGACGGCGCGATGCGCGTCGACGGGAACGGGGGTGGTTCGACGAGCTACGAGCCGAACAGCCGTGGCGCCTTGCAGGCCCAGCCGGACTTCTCTGAGCCGCCGTTGGAAATCGGCGAGACGGTGGCCAAGCGCTGGAATCATCGCGAAGACACCGACTACTTCTCGCAGCCGCGCAAGCTGTTCGAAATGATGAGCCCGGCGCAGAAGCAGACGCTGTTCGATAACACGGCCCGCGCCATCAAGGGTGCCTCGCAGCCGGTGGTCCAGCGCCATATCGACAACTGCACGGCCTGCCACCCGGACTACGGCAAGGGCATCGCCGACGCGGTGGCGAAGCTCGGCTGATAGCACGGTAACAACAGAGGGGCCGGAAACGGCCCCTCTTGTTCAGGCAAGAACGACGAGGCAACCATGGTCGACTACCTCTCTCACTTCGAACGCAGCATCGACGCCCTCAAGCAGGAGCGCCGGTACCGCGTGTTCGCCGACCTGGAACGCCAGGTGGGTTGGTTTCCGAAGGCCATGCTCCACGGGGCGGACGGCGCGAAGGAAGTCACCGTCTGGTGTTCCAACGACTACCTCGGCATGGGGCAGCACGCGGATGTGATCGAGGCGATGAGCCACGCTGCACGGACCATGGGCGCTGGCGCGGGCGGGACGCGGAACATCTCCGGCAACCACCACGCAATTATCGAACTCGAGGATGAACTGGCCGATCTGCACGACAAGGAGGCCGCACTGGTCTTCACCTCGGGCTATGTATCCAATCTCGCCGGCATCGCAACGATAGCCCGGCTCCTGCCAGACTGCGTGATCCTGTCGGACGCGCTGAACCACAATTCCATGATCGAAGGCGTGCGCGCCTCGGGCGCCGACAAGCGCATCTGGCGTCACAACGATCTGGCACACCTGGAAGATCTCCTGATTCGCGCAGGTAATCGACCGAAGCTGATYGCCTTCGAAAGCGTCTATTCGATGGATGGAGACATCGCGCCCATCGCGGCCATCTGCGACTTGGCCGAGAAGTACGACGCGATGACCTATATCGACGAAGTGCATGCCGTGGGCATGTACGGATTGCGCGGCGGTGGCATCGCCCAGCGTGAGGGCGTGGCACACCGCATCGACGTTATCGAGGGGACGCTGGCAAAGGCTTTCGGCACGTTGGGCGGGTACATCGCGGGTCGCAAGGCCGTCGTAGATGCGGTGCGTTCGCACGCGCCCGGTTTCATTTTCACCACCACGCTGCCGCCGCCGGTCGCAGCAGCAGCCACGGCGTCGGTCCGCCATCTCAAGGCGTCGCAGTCGGAACGGCAGGGACAGCAGCAGGCGGTGCAGGCGACCAAGGCCGCGCTGGCTTCTTCCGGTTTGCCGCTCATGCCGAGCGAAACCCATATCGTGCCGCTGCTGGTCGGCGACGCTGACCTGTGCAAGCGGGCGAGCGACCTGCTGCTCGATCGCCACGGCATCTACATCCAGCCGATCAATTATCCCACCGTACCGCGTGGCACGGAGCGCCTGCGCATCACGCCCACGCCTTTCCACGATGCGGCACTGGTCGAACAGCTCRGGCGGGCCCTCGTCGACGTCTGGAATGAACTTGGCCTGCCGCTCGGCAAGCCGGTGGCCGGGCGCGACCATCCTTCGCTCACGGTAGCCGCCGGAGGCTGACTATGACCGCCGCAGACCCGAACACCGCGCTGTTCCACGCATGGGAGCCGCCCCAGCGGCGAATGCCCACCACCAGCACAGCGAGCCTGCCCCGATCGACGCTGCGTCCACGAACACAGGCAGCTACTCCGGTCACCCGAGGCAAAGTCGGCATCCTCCTCTCCAACCTCGGCACGCCCGACGGCACCGACTACCGCTCTGTCCGTCGCTACCTCGCGGAATTCCTCTCCGACCAGCGCGTGATCGAACTGCCGAAGCTCGTCTGGCAGCCCATTCTCCAGGGCGTCGTGTTGTTGCGCCGGCCCGCGGTCAAAGGCAAGGACTATGAGCGCATCTGGAATCACGACCTCGACGAGAGTCCGTTGAAAACCGTGACCCGAAACCAGGCGACAAAACTGGCGTCCTGGGCGGCAGAGATATTTGGAGAGGACCGGGTGGCTGTCGATTGGGGTATGCGCTATGGCAACCCGTCGATCGAGGACGCCGTGGTTCGTCTTATGTCGCAGGGATGCGAGCGACTCCTGATGTTTCCGCTCTACCCGCAGTATTCGGCAGCGACCACGGCAACAGCCAATGACCGGCTGTTCGAGGTGTTACGAGGCTTGCGCAACCAGCCGGCAGTTCGCGTGGTGCCGGCGTACTTCGATGAGCCGGCGTATATCGAAGCCCTGGCCCGTTCGGTGCGGACGACACTGGAAAGGCTCGCGGAGGAGCCCGAGGTGATCGTTGCCTCCTTCCATGGTATTCCCCAGCGCAACATCGCCCTCGGCGATCCCTATTACGAGCAGTGCCAACACACCGGCGAGTTGCTTCGCGATGCACTGAACCTGCCGGCGACGCGGTTCCGTATCAGCTACCAGTCACGATTCGGCTATGCGGACTGGCTGCAGCCGTATACCGAGGCCACCATGCGTCAACTCGCTCACGAGGGTGTCCGTCGCATCGCGGTCATTTCTCCCGGCTTCGCAGCGGATTGCATCGAGACGATCGATGAGATCGGTCGCGAGAACGCCCACTACTTTCGGGAGGCTGGCGGCGAGGCATTTACGCTGATTCCTTGTCTTAACGACAGCGACGATGGCATGGCGGTGCTGTGCGACCGCGTGCTGGAGGAGACGCAGGGATGGCTGTGAAGCATGCGACCCGCCAGGATCCGGCCAGCGAACGTGGCAACCTCGCAGGGCTGTCATTGCGCGATCTGGAATACGTCGTTGCCGTGGCGGATCTTGGAAACTTCATGCGTGCGGCCGAGCGCTGCCACGTCACCCAGCCCTCGCTTTCAGTGCAGATTCGTCGCGTGGAGGAGCGGTTGGGGACGGTGATCTTCGAGCGGACCACGCGGAAAATCCTGGTCACGGAGCAGGGCGCCCGCCTCGTGGAACAGATGCGCAAGATACTTGTGGAAGGGAGACGTCTGCTGGATATCGCGTCGCGCCCGGAGCATGCCTTCGGCGGCACGTTGCGGCTATCGGCCATCGCTACGCTCGGGCCCTACTACTTCCCATACGTTCTGGCGGATATCCAGAAGGCCTTCCCGGCTGTATCCCTCGAACTCGGCGAAGGGAAGACGGACGATCTTGTCCATGCGCTGCTTCGCGGCGAACTCGACGTCGTGCTGATGTCCGCGCCGGTCACCCATACGCAGGTGAGCTGCGTTGCGGTTTTTCAGGAGCCCTTCTGGCTGGCATGCCGTGAGGATCATCCGGCAAACACGGAAACCGGTGATCTCTGGGCATCGCTGAAGCCTCGCGAGCGGCTCTTGCTGGAAGAAGGGCACTGCCTGCGCGAACAGGCGCTGGCRGCGTGCGAGGATGTCGCGCCGGACCAGCGGCAGGGGACGAGTCTGGAGACGCTGCGCTATATGGTGGCCGCTGGCGAGGGCTGCACGCTTATGCCGCAGCTGGCGACGACGCGCGTGCAGGGCATGCGCTATCTGCCGCTACCGGAGGACTTCGCCCGGACCATCGTGCTGGCCTGGCGTAAGTCGGACCAGCGCGCGGATGATTTCCGCGCGCTGGCGCAGACGCTGCGGGAGGCTAAACATCCGCTCCTTTCACGGTAGGCCTGGATGAAAACCTTCGCAAGATGAATGCTCGATGTCGGCTGTGCCGAGATTGCTCATYCAACGCGGCGACTAGTACTACGCATTTCCGGTGACCTCGTGCACTCGGTTGTCGCCTTGCGGGATGCTGGCTGCGGCTCGCTAGGGATTCTTAGCGCCGACGATACATGGATGTTTGCAACGACAAGGAGCGTCAACGTGAAACGGCTAATCGTGCTGTGTGTCATTGCTGTTCTCGCCGCGTGCGCGGTTGAAAAACCCATCGAGAGGACCACGCCATCGCCCGTGTCGGTCACGGCGCCGTGGACAGCTCCTCCTGGCGCCATCCCGAAGTCGGCCGCTCCGCTCGCTGCCATCGGGCAGGAGGCGGCGGACCAGATCAACGCGTGGTATAGCCGCGCCGATCTCGATTGCGGGGGCGCGACACTCCCGGCCTTCCTCTGTAGTGGCGTCATGCTGCGGGCGACAGAAACCAATCCTGCCTTTCTACCCTGGGATCCGAGTCCGGGGTCGGTGTCCCGTGGCGGCGTGTCGTTCTCTTGGTTACGGACCGATACCAACTTCGCCAATCTGGTTTTCGCCTACCGCAACGGCTTCATCTTTTATCCTCAACAGGCGACGCCACCGGGAAAGAGCACGATTCAGGTGCTGTGTGTGTTCCCCATGGACGCCGATACAGGCAATCGGCCGACGTTGCAGGGTTGCGGGCCGAACACCGCATATCCCGCGCCAAGTAAGCCCTGTGAATCGCAGGCTATAACGACGGCTCCGCAATGGCTTGCTCACTTCAACCAGCAGGCGAATAAGTACAGCGGTCAGTGCGGTTGGAGCGTTCGGTATGGGGAGCCGGGTACAGCCGATCGCTTCTATCAAAGCATTCTTGCGCGGAAGGGAATGGCTTCAGCATGGTGGAGCATTCAGAACGAGGTGATGCTCGCAACCTGGGCGCCCGGACAGGGCGCGACCCTGCCAATTCGTGCGTTCTTTTATGTTCCGGGCAGTGCCGGGGCGTTGGAAAAGGCACAAGACGATCAGGCACGCTTTCATGCGAGCTATGGGTCCGATATGCCGATCATTCGCGTTACCTTGCCGACGTCGGCAAGCGGCAAGGCGGCGTTCGCCTATTCCGACGCCGACCAAGGCGGCGGGACGGGACAGCCTGGCTCGAGTATCGATTTCGAAAGTACGCCAGTCCAGGGACCATCGGAAGCCATAGAGGGGCCAGGTTTCCATCTGAATGTCCAGGGCGCGCAGGGCGGGAAAGTATCCATCGAGAATGGGTCGAGCCCGGGAGGGAACATAGGGGGCCATCACCTGGTGCTCCCGTATGCGCAGGGCAGCGGGGTCGCTGTCTTGTTCTATCCGGACAAGCAGTCGGTGCACGTTTCCATTGGCTTCTCGAAGGAAAAGGCGAGCCCCTTTATGTACTTCTATTGTTACTCGGAAGGGGGAGCTTCGCGCGCCGAAACGGGAGGGAAGCTTGAGGGCGTCGCCACCTGCGATGGTGTGGATGGTAAGGCTGTCTATTCGATCGCCCTGGGATCGAATGCGGAGAGCGGGACTGTTCGGATCGACAACATCGACATCAACTAACCACTCGGGCGGGTGGTTTGCATCACCTCGTCATTCGGTTCTACTGGGGGTCCTACCGACGAGCATCGCCGATGAATCGGCTCCCACAAGGTGCTGCAACTGCCACCTCATGGGAGCCGGTGCAGCTTCCTACCTGACGACCGGCAATTCCACGAAGGTTCCGTTGGTCCCATCGCGCATGATCGTCTGCGTCGCCTTCCGATAATCCGCCGGCTTCGCGTTGAAAATGTTCGGTACGAAGGTCTGCGGGTTGCGATCGTACAGCGGGAACCAGCTGGACTGGATCTGCACCATGACACGATGGCCGGGCTGGAACACGTGGTTCACCGTGGGCAAGGGAAAACGGTAATCCAGCGGCTTGTCCGGTGTGAGTGCGGCGGGTTTGTCGTAGCCCTCGCGGTAGCGGCCACGGAAAATCTCCATGGCGATCGGTAGCTGGTATCCACCCATCGACGGCTTGTCTTCCACTTCATCCGGGTAAACGTCGATCAGTTTGACCACCCAGTCGCTGTCCGTACCGCTGGTCGAGGCGAGCAGATGCACCAGCGGTTCGCCGGCGACACCCATCGGCTTGTCCAGTACGGGGGAAACATAAGTGAGCACGTCGGTCCGCGTGGCGAACTGGCGCTGGTCGTCCACCAGCCACTCGGGCCAGCTATCCACCTGGTCGGGCGCGCCGTGTGACCACGCCTGGATGGGGCGTACGCGATAGGGCACCGGCTTGGCGGGGTCGGAGACGTAATCGTCCGAGCCCTGGGACGGAGCCGCAACACCGAGGCCGCCATCGGCTTCCGCATACCAGCGCTGCATCGCCGGGGCACAACCCGAGCGACAGGCGGACGGCCACGTATCCAGTTTGCGCCACGTGTTATCGCCGGTAACGAAGGCATTGACCGGCGCGATATTCGCTTTCGGCGCATCGTCCTTCAGGTACTGGGCGAGGAAGGGGCGCAGGATCTCCTGACGAAAGTTCGTGCCGGTATCGCTGCCCAGATCAAGTGCGCCGATGGTGTTCGCCTTCTCCCAGGTCTTGGCATGCCGCCATGGCCCGATGACAAGCCACACCTTCTTGTGCTCGGGATCGCGCGGCGCGAGTGCCCGATAGACGGCCATATCACCGTAGTTGTCTTCCTGGTCCCACAGGCTGTGCACGAGCATGGTCGGCACGGTCATGGGTTCCTTCGCGGCGATCTTATCGAGCGCCTGCCCGGACCAGAAACTGTCGTACGCGGGATGGGCCAGCAGCTTCTGCCAGAAACCGAGCGCCTCCATACCGTAAGCGCGGCCGATATCGCCGGCTGAGCCACCGCGCAGGTAAAGGTCGTAGTCGTCGCGGTAACCGCTCGTCCAGCCGATGTTGCTCTCGCGCGAGTTCACCATGCCGTAGATGTAGGGAATCATCTGCTGGCGGAACGCCCCGCGATGGAACCAGTCATCCCCCATCCAGCCGTCGATCATCGGGTTGATCGGCACAGCCACCTTGAGGGCGGGATGCGGATGGATYGTGGCGATCATCGCCTCGAAGCCGTCGTAGGAGATGCCGATGATGCCGACCTTGCCGTTCGACTCCGGCACGTGTTTCACCAGCCAGTCGATGGTGTCGTAGATGTCCGAGGATTCATCGATCGGCGTCGGGTTGCCAGGGCCGACTGGCGGCCGGTTCATCACGAAGTCGCCCTGGGAGCCGTGCTTGCCGCGGATGTCCTGGATAACCCGGATGTAGCCGTCCTGGACGATCACGTCGGACGGGTTGTCGTAGCCGCGCAGGGTGGGTCCGAGGTGCGGACTGTCCGCCCGATGCCCCATGCCGTCGGCGCCGTAAGGCGTGCGTGTGAGTAGCATGCCCGCGCGTTTCGCGCCCTTGGGCAGCAGGATCACCGTGTGCAGCGTCACCCCGTCGCGCATGGGGATGTCGACCGTGCGGCGTTCGAAATCGAACCCTGCATTCGTCGGTGTGAAATGGGCCGGCGTTTCCGTCGGCAGATTGTCATAGGTCTTCTCGCCGCCGACCGCCGGGGTCGCGAGGACCCCGGCGGCGAGCACGACGATACCCAGTCGCAGTAGTGCGTGCATGACCTCTCCGTCAGAAGTCGTAGGTGATGCCGAAGCGGGCGTAACGCGGCTGCGTGTAGCTGATGACCTGGTTATAGCCGTCATTCACCGACTTGGTGCTACCGGAAACCGGGTTAAGGGCCTGCGCACGCTGCTGGTTGAGCAGATTGAATACCGAGACGTTGAAGGCCAGCTTGCGGTCGGCCCAGAGCGGACGGTACTCGACATTGGCGTCGATCAGCTCTTCCCACGGGTTGCGTCCCTTGTCGCCGGGACGCGACGGCACGCCGAAGCAGTAGTGTG
>NZ_JBFUIT010000152.1:0-9134 GCF_056401735.1 Luteibacter sp. P4_D7_3 | reverse complement strand
GAGCACGTCTCCCAGCGGAAAGGCCACCGGATCGATCAGGGCGTAGCGGCCATCGTGGGCCAACTGAAGCAAGGCGAGCTGCGGGTAAAAGGTATTGCGCCGCATGAACTCCGTGTCGAGTCCGACGACGGCGGTCGGGCCGACAGGGGCAAGCCAGGTGGCAAGCTCCTCGTGATTGTCGATCCACGGTGCAGCGGGAGCGAGGTCGCTCGATGTCATTCCTGCGTCCTTGTACGTACATGGAACGCGCGCGACGTTCGTGTTGCCCTGCCGCACGCGATTCTCTAAGGTGGCAGCGCACGATAGCAGGCCCGCACGGAACAACCCACCATGCCGAACACCGAGACCGTCCGCCGACAGCGCGCCATTGGCGGCTCCCTGGGTGTCGCTGTGCTCGGTTTTGCCTTGTTCTATCACTTCTTTCCGCAACTGCTGCACGTCGAGCCGGGCCAGAATACGCCGCGTTCGCCGATGCGCGGACAGCCCACGACCATGGGCTTCGATCAACGCCCCCAGGCCGCACCCGGGGCCATCGTGTCCGAAATCGACGCCGGGCCGCCGATCATGCTCGCGCCGTCATCGGTGATCGCCGCACGCCGCCGGGAGAAGACCAACGAAGTCCAGCTTCCGGCCCAGAAGACGCCGGATTCACCCGAGCTGACCGCCTTGCTCGACCGTGCGGACAAGGCGCTTCAGGCGGATCGCCTGGTGGGTGGCAAGGACAGTGCCGCTGCGATGTTCACGGCCGTCCTCAAGGAAARGGGCGATAGCCAGCGCGCCCTGGGCGGCATGGACGAGGTCCGTGCGCGGCTCGCGGCGGAGATCGAGCAGGACATCGCCCTGGGTGATGCCGACACCGCGCGCGACGGGCTCGCAGCGCTCAAGGCGCTACCGGGAACCACCGCCGAGGTCGCGCCCTTGCAGGAAAAACTGGCTGTCCTCGACAAGGTGAGACCCATGCTCGGGAAGGCGGCCGGTCAGCTCCAGGAAGGCAAGGCGGAGCAGCCGCGTGGCGACAGTGCCCTGGACACCTACCGGGCGGTGCTGCAGCTCGATCCCGACAACGCCGTGGCGGAGCAGGGCGTCATCCAGGTCCAGCGTGTCGTACTCGACAAGGCGCTCGCCGCCGTCGCCCAGAACGATTTCAGCGCCGCGGACGCCGCGCTGGCGGAGGCCGCGACGATCCTTCCCGAATCGCAGGGCCTGCAGGACACCCGAGGCCGCATCGAAGGCATGCGTCGGCAGAGCGGTGCGGCGATGCTGGCCCAGGCGCGTTCCGCGCTGGACGCCGGCAACATCGAGCTCGCGCAGCAGCTGGCGACCAAGGCACAGCAAGTCAGCCCCGATCTGGCGGGTATCGACGACTTCAACGAGAGGGTGACCAACGCCCGTCTCTACGCAAGCTACAAACCGGGTCAGGTCATCGCCGATCGCTTCGTCGACTCGACCGGGCAGGCCCCGGCCCTCGTCGTCTTGCCCACGGGACATTTCATGATGGGCTCGCCGGATGGCGAGCGGGGCCACGACACCAATGAGTCCCCCGCGCATGAAGTCCAGGTCGATAAAGGCGTCGGCATGGGGCGCAGTTCCGTGACGATCGGACAGTTCCGCGACTTCGTACGCTCAAGCGGTTACGTTCCGCAATCGCAGTCCCTGGGCGGTGGCAGCGTCTACGATGAACAGAGCGGCGGCCTTCGCGACGAAGCGTCGGCGACCTGGCAGGACGACTATGCGGGCAAGCCTGGCCAGGAGCGCCTGCCGGTCATCAACGTTTCATGGAACGACGCCAAGGCCTACGCGGACTGGCTGTCGCAGCGAACGGGCAAGAAGTATCGCCTTGCCAGCGAGGCCGAGTTCGAATATGCGTTGCGCGCGGGCAGCACGACGCGCTACTGGTGGGGTGACGACAATCCCACCTCGCGCGTGGAGAACCTCACCGGTGGCAATGACCGTTCCGGCTCCGGGCGCCGTTGGAGCAATGCGTTCAGCGGCTATAAGGACAGCTACTGGGGGCCGGCGCCGGTCATGAGTTTCACCCCGAATCCGTTCGGCCTGTATGACATGGGCGGCAACGTGTCGGAATGGGTCGGGGACTGCTGGCACGACAACTACATTCGCGCACCGCGCACGGCGGAAGCCTGGGTCAATCCGGGCTGTTCGCGGCGGGTGATCCGCGGCGGGTCCTGGGGCAGCGCGCCGGACATGGTTCGCTCCGCCTATCGTCAGGGAGCGGATGCCGATCTGCGCAGTGCGCGCGTCGGCTTCCGCGTGGTTCGTGAACTGTGATGCTTGTTGCGAAGGTTTGCCGAAACCGCACCACGTAACGCTTGACGCCGACCCGTTACTGGTTACAAATGTGGTGTCGCCTCTCAGCCGCCACGAGGTCCTGCGTGTCTACCTCCATCATCGTTGGCTATCGGCCGTTCCCGGGCCGCACCGATCTGGTCGTTTCGATCCTGCTGGAAATCTACGAGGCGATGCAGCGGGCGGGCCTGATCACGGCGCGACGCCCGTGGATCATGCGAAGCGAGGACGGAAACATCGTCGCCGCCTTCGAAATGACCGATCAGTACTCGTTTGCGGCATCGGAGAAGTTGCGCGAAGTGAGTGTGTTGCGCGCCCGCCTGATGGGCGTCGCCGAGCGACTTCCGCTGGCAAGCCTTGCCGAGAGCGAACAACCCTACGCGGAATTCGAGACCACCACCGACTACCCGGCGGCGAGTGCCGCGCGCTGAGCGTCAGGCGCCGGTGAGCGGCAGGCGCAGGGTGAAGCAGGTGCCCTCGTCCGTGCTGGAGCAGACCGTGAGCGTGCCTCCGTGGGCACGCGCGATCTCCGAGGCGATATACAGTCCCAGCCCGAGTCCGGGGCGTGGCGTCGCGCTTTCCGGTCGATAGAACGGCTGGAACAGCATGCCCTGCGTGGCGGGATCGATTGGCGTACCGAAGTTGGTGACCTCGAGCACGACAGCGTTGTCTTCGACGCGCCCGTCGACGCGGATCGCCCGTCGCGTGTCGCCATGGGTCATCGCGTTGTTGAGCAGGTTGGCGAGCAATTGCTGCAGGCGCACCGGATCGAATCGAAGCGCTCTCGGTATGTCCAGGTCGCTGACGATCGTGGCGGTGGGGTGTGCCGCGGAGACCTCGGCCACCACCCGGCCGACCATGGCGGCGAGATCGCCCTGTTCCAACTGGGCCACGGGAATGCCTGAAGCAAGCCGAGCCCGCGCGAAATCCATGATGTCGTCAATCAGGTCGGTCATGCGCTTTGCACTGGCCGTGATGACTTTCGCGAGGCGCCCCGCCCGAGGCGGTAGCGCCATGTCGGCGAGGGCCTCGGCCGCCATGCCTGCTGCCTGCAACGGGCTGCGCAAGTCGTGGCCTACGACGGCGAGGAATTGCTCGCGCAACACGCCTTCGTCCATTGATGTGCGCAGCGCGCGTTCGGCATGTTCCACCCKACCTTCGAGTGCCATCTGCGAGGCAATGAGCTCGCCGTAGAGGATCATCTCGGTCGCCAGCCTGTCTTCGTCCACGATGACGGGGCGCGAATCGATGGCGCACAACGTACCGAAGAATTCACCGCCGACCGTATAGATCGGCACCGAGGCATAGGATTCGAGCCCGTAGTGCTTCGGGGTATGGTGGTTCGAATAGACCGCGTGCTGACTGGCATGCCCGAACACCACGGGGTGGCGGTGCGAGCGGATGTCGTTGCAGATGGTTGTCTCGAGGACCAGGTCCTCGCCAGGCCTTAGCCCGAAACCGAGGTCGTCGCGAACGGCGCAGGCGGTCCAGCGGTTGTCGGTGACGCGCGCTACGGCCGCGAATCGCATGCCGGTGGCACGGACCACGGCGTCGAGGATGCGCGGGACGACGGACAGCCGCGCAATCGCTTCGACCGACACATCGATGTCCGTTTGCAGCATGGCCCCAGGGTGCGTCATCGGGGGAGTCTAGCGGCTGTAAACGACCGCGGCCACAATCAGTGATAGGCTTTTGTGGACTTTTCGATCCAGAAGCGGTGAGGCATGGCGCGTCCACGTGAATTCGACCGGGATACGGCGCTCCAGCGCGCGATCGAGGTGTTTGCCGCCCACGGTTTCGAGGGGTCATCGACGCCCATGTTGCTGGAGGCCATGAAGATCGGCCGGCAGAGTCTTTACGACACCTTCGGCGACAAGCGGACGCTTTACCTCGAAGCCCTTCGCCGGTACTCGGAGGAAAGCACCGGAGCGACACTGTCGGCGATGTTTGACAGCCACGCCGTGCTCCAGGGCATCGAACAGGCCTTGCTGGGCTTCGCGGATGACGCCGTGTCAGGCACCAGCCGCGCATGCCTTGGCATCCATGCTGTTACGGAGTTCGGCACGTCCGAACCTGACGTGACGGCTGTGACCGATGCCGTGGCTCACCGGACCTTGCTGGCATTCGAAAGCCGGCTTCGCGACGGCATCGAGCGGGGGGAGCTGGCAGGGGATCTCGACGCGACGGCGGCGGCGCAGTTTCTTCTGGCGACACTGTCCGGCCTGAAGGTCGCCGCACGTGGCGGCGCATCGCAGGCAACGCTGCATGGGATCGTCGGCGTCGCCTTACGGGCGCTGGCGGCGTGATGGTTTGTTATGGAACAATCAGTCAATAAATAGGTACACTTGGTCTCGGGGACATGTTCAGTCGTACCGCGGCTGCAGCTGCCCTGTTTTTTTTACCCTTGTAATTGACCAATCATTCCATAACTGGAGAAATCATGACCATTCGTCCTCTCGAAGGAAAAGTCGCGTTCATCACCGGGGGCTCGCGCGGCATCGGTGCAGCCATCGTCCGCCGCCTCGCTCGGGAGGGCGCGTCGGTCACGTTTACTTACGCAGCCGCGGCCGATGCCGCCGAGGCTCTCGTTGGCGAGGTTGCCGCATCGGGTGGGCGCGCCACGGCTGTTCGGGCAGATAGCGCGGATGCGGAGGCCCTGGCTGTAGCCATCGACGCGGCAGCGACCCTCCATGGACACATCGATATCCTGGTCAGTAACGCAGGCGTGATCACCCATGGTCCTGTCGACGACCTGCCGGTGGAGGAGTTCGATCGGGTGTTCGCCATCAACGTGCGCGCCGTGTACGCGGGTACGCGTGCGGCCGTGAAGCATATGGGGGAGGGTGGAAGCGTGATCACGGTCGGCAGTATCGTGGCCGATCGCAGTGGCTTCCCTGGCACGGCGATCTATAGCGCTTCGAAGGGTGCGATCAAATCGATGACGCGCGGCTTCGCGCGTGACCTTGGCCCACGCGGAATCACCGTCAACAACGTGCAGCCGGGTCCCATCGCTACAGATATGAATCCTGCCTATGTCGAGGACCTGGTGCTGCCGCTGATTCCCCTGGGCCGCATGGGCAAAGCCGACGAAGTGGCTGCCCTGGTCGCCTACCTCGCCGGACCCGAAGCACGTTTCACGACGGGGGCCAGCCTCACCGTGGACGGTGGCTTCCTGTCCTGAGCCGCCGAAGGGTGAGTCTTCGCCTGTGATTCACGGCTTGCGGTGGACGCTGCGGCGAACTCACACAGGTGCGGCCCATGACTAAGAAAGTCGGACAGAGTCTCTTTACCCGCATGGCGATGGCGGTGGCCAAAGCGGCCGGCAAGCCGGCGACCTTCATGGTCGCCGTGCTTGTCGTCATCGTATGGGCGGCCAGTGGGCCGCTCTTCGGCTTCGGCGACACCTGGCAGCTGGTGATAAACACCGGTACGACGATCGTCACGTTCCTCATGGTGTTCCTGATCCAGAACACGCAGAACCGTGATACCGAGGCCATGCAGATCAAGCTGGACGAGCTCATCCACGCCATCAAGGAAGCGAACAACTCGCTGCTCGATCTGGAGGAGCTCGACGAGAAGGAGCTGGACAGCATCAGGAAGACTTACTTACAGCATGCTGCCGATGCGCGTAACGAGTCGCGGAGTGGCGGGCGGTTATGAGGTCGTCGCATTCATGCCCGAACTTCAGGCCATGGGAGCTGTACCTGTCGCGCCGCTCGAAGATGATTTACGACGTTAACGACTTCATAGTCGGTTCGCGTGCCATTTGCTGTCTGCCACTGACGAACGCGCACCCGGCAGACGAGGGCGTCGCCCTTTGAGAAGGACTTCATATCGCCGTGGACGGCTTGTAGGAAGTCGGCATCGGAAATGGTCGCGCTGATCGTCGAAGATCCGTCCGATAGACGCCACTTGTTGTTTTCCTTGAAGGTAAGGGAAACAATCGAAAAGGCCATGTCTCTGATGTCGTCGATGATCAGGGATTCGTCGGCAGCCGGCGATATGAACGAGCTGAGTTCGCTGTCGCGCACCGTGACATTTACCCGGGTGCCCTGGCCGAGCGCGAAGACGTCGATTCCGGGCCTCTCCAGGGGAGCGAGCACCTGCTGGGTCGCCTTCCTCACCCCCACGTCGCGTAGAAGGTCCACGGTGTCCCGCTCGGTATCGTAGAACTCGTCGCCGACATAAATGCGCACCGTCGGTTGCCCGGGTCGGTCGGTGCCGATAGCCTCGATGCGTGTGATAGGGCGGCTGCGAAGCCATTTGAGCAGCGGAAACAAGCCCTTCCTTCCTATGACACCAAGCGCGCCGAGGATGGCTGTGGCGTTCGCGATTGCTGTCGCCTCGGTGCCAGCAAAGATATCCTTGACCGACTGAAGCCACTGCACGCCGGTGACAAAGTCGACGTTGAAGCTGCCCGTTTTGAACGAGCCCTTTACGTTGACATGAATCTTTGCCTTGTCTCCATACAGCACGCGAGCAGACGCTTCCAGAAGATCGGCCATCGCGAGCAACGCGGGGGCGAGCTCGCGCGGGTCCATCTCGTGGTTTTCGAGTGCGGGGCCGTCGTAGCTGACGCGAAATTCGGTTACATCAGACATTGCTTAGATGAGCCTCAAGGTCGAGCAAACTACTTACCGCTTACCGCGTCGATGACCGCCGCGACATCGTCGTGACCAGAAAGACGAAGAAGCACGGCGATCATCGAGGCGGTGACCCCAAGAAGGGCTGTCAGCCCGGCGCAGGCCCATAGGCTCAGCTGAACCTTCGTCGGAAAGCGATCCATTTTTTCCGAGATAGTTACGGAAAGGGAGTTCATTTTCTCCAACAGATTTGTGGAAAGAGAATCCATTTTTTCGTTCGAGTTCGCGAACATGGTGTCCATCCGCTCGGTCAAGCTCGCGGACGAGGTGTCCATCCGCTCGGTCAAGCTCGCGGACGAGGTGTCCATACGCACAATCAAGTTCGCGAACATGGTGTCCATACGCTCGGTTGAAGTCGCGGATACCCTGTCTATTTTTTCGGTCAAGTCCGCGTACGAGGTGTCCGTGCGTGCAGTCAAGTTTGCGAACATGGTGTCCATTCGCTCGTTTGAGGTCGCGGATACCCTGTCTATTTTTTCGGTCAAGTTCGCAGATACGGTGTCGATCTTTTCCGTGAGGTTCGCAGATACTGTGTCGATTTTCTCCGTCAGGTTCGACGATACAGTGTCGATTTTTTCCGTGAGGTTCGACGATACGGTGTCGATCTTTTCCGTGAKGTTCGACGATACGGTGTCGATCTTTTCGGTGAGGTTCGACGATACGGTGTCGATTTTCTCCGTGAGGTTCGATGATACGGTGTCGATTCTCTCCGTTAGGTTCGACGATACGGTGTCGATCTTTTCCGTGAGGTTCGAAGATACGGTGTCGATTCTCTCCGTCAGGTTCGACGATACGGCGTCGATCTTTTCCGTCAGGTTCGCAGATACGGTGTCGATCTTCTCAGTCAGGCTCGAAGATACGGCGTCTATTTTTTCCGTCAGGTTCGCGGACGAACTGTCTATTCGCTCTGTCAAACCTGCCGACTGGAGGTCGACTCGCTCTAGCAGGTTTCTTGACGAAGAATCCATTCGCTCCGACAGAATTCCCAGGCTTAGGTCGACGGAGCCGAGACGCACCCGGATGTCACGCAGATCAGAGCGAACCTCATCCAGGTCCCTGCGTACGAACTTCATGTCGGTTTCGAGCTCAGCGACTCGCGCGTCCAGGCGGTAAAACGACGTGAAGCGCTGCGCTCGATAGGGCGGCTGGTTATGGGTCGACTGCACGGGGCACTCCTGGCAGCCGAGCCGGCGGCGCCTTCACTGGCGTAGGTTGGGCGTAGATCACATAGGGCGCTGGCTGCAGGGACATCGGCGTTGGGGGCTTCAGGAATCCCCAGGCAGTGCCCGCTGCAGCGAGCGCCCCGAACACGATGACCTCAATCCACTTTGTCTGCGCGGAGAACATCCGACGGATATCGCCGCGCATTTTTTCCATGTCGACGCGAATCTCCAGCAATCCTGATTTCAAGCTTGCGCGTAACTCTGCGTGGTCAATTCGAACACCTTCGACGGCGGTCGTGACTCGCGCCTCAGTCGCCGCAACGCGGGCGTTCACTTCTTCGACGTAGGTACCAGACATGACGGGTTCGACCAGGCAACTGTGAACAGCAGGTCGGCATCGTACGTCGCTGAGCTGCAAGTATCTGTAGGCGTCGGGTGGCGAAAGTGGCAGGCGTTGTGCTGCTTGGTTCTTGGGGTTTGCCGAGCGAACGTGAGGCAACAAAAAACCCGCCGGGAGGGCGGGTTCATTGAGAACAATCTGGTGCCGAAAGAGGGACTCGAACCCTCACTGTATCACTACAAACGGATTTTGAGTCCGCCGCGTCTACCGGTTCCGCCATTTCGGCATGGGGCCATGCATTATGCGGGAATCAATGCACCTGGTCGAGACCCAGTTGACGTTCGGTACGCTCGTACCAGTCGTCGCCCTCGGGCTTGAATACGGCGCACTGGGTCATGCGGCCGGAATAGATGTGCAGGCTGACCGCCACCGAATCCTCGCTGGGATTGCGGATGGTGTGGTACTCGTGCGGCGGGATGAGGCTGCCGGCCGAGCCGGGGCCGGCCTGGATCGAGCCCACGGGACGGAAGTGATAGCGCTCGGCTTCGTGTTCGCCGAGTTCGTACTGGACGATCTCGAGCGAGCCCGCCCAGACGCCTTCGACGCACCACATGCCGCTGTGGTCGTGGATCAGGGTGCCCTGGCCGGGGCCCCAGGTCATCGCGATGACGCTGTAGCCATGGT
>NZ_JBFUIT010000151.1:0-9153 GCF_056401735.1 Luteibacter sp. P4_D7_3 | reverse complement strand
GCCAGAAGCAGCGCGTCGGCATCGCGCGGGCACTGGCCAGCCGGCCGTCCATCCTGCTCTGCGATGAAGCCACCAGCGCACTCGACCCGCAGACCACCGCGTCCGTCCTCGAACTGCTGGCGGATATCAACCGCCGCCTCGGCCTCACGATCGTGCTCATCACGCACGAGATGGACGTGATCCGCCGCGTGTGCGATCGCGTGGCCGTGCTCGATGCCGGCCGGGTCGTCGAAATGGGGGCCGTGGCCGATGTCTTCCTGCATCCGCAACACCCCACGACGCGCCGCTTCGTTGCCGAGGCCGACCATCGCGAAGGGCACGGCCCCGAATTCTCCGGCGTGGCCGGCCGCCTGTTCCGCCTCTCCTTCCGGGGTGAAGCCACCTACTCGCCCGTTCTTTCCAACGTGGTGCGCGACACCGGCGTGGAATACAACCTGCTCTCCGGGCGCGTCGATCGCATCAAGGACACCCCTTACGGCCAGCTCACACTGGCCATGAACGGCGAACGTGTCGACGACGCACTCGCGCAGATCCGCAACGCCGGCGTCGATATCGAAGAGGTGGCCCGATGAGCCCCATGCAGACCCTGTTTCCCAACATCGACTGGGCCGAAATCGGCCAGGCGTGCATCGATACCCTGTTGATGCTCGGTGGCTCGCTGCTGTTCACGGTCGTACTCGGCCTGCCACTGGGCATCTGGCTGTTCCTTACGGCCCGTGGGCAGCTCCATGCGAAGCCGAAGCTCTACGGCGTGCTTTCGCTGGTCGTCAACGTGCTGCGCTCGGTGCCCTTCATCATCCTGATGATCCTGCTCATTCCCGTCACCAAGGCCATCACCGGCGTGAGCATCGGCATCCGCGGTGCCATCGTGCCGCTGGTGATCGGCGCGGCGCCGTTCCTTGCGCGCCTGGTCGAAACCGCGCTGCGCGAGGTGGATCGCGGGGTCATCGAGGCCAGCCAGGCCATGGGCGCGACCACGAGCCAGATCGTCACGCGGGTGCTCCTGCCCGAAGCCCGACCCGGTCTGATCGCTGGCGCGACGGTGACGGCCGTGGCCCTGGTCGGCTACACCGCCATGGGCGGCATCGTCGGCGCCGGTGGCCTGGGTGCACTGGCCTACCAGTATGGTTACAACGGATACAAACCCGACTACATGCTGGTGACCGTGGCCTTGCTGGTGGTTCTGGTGCAGATCCTGCAATCCCTCGGCGACCGCCTGGTCACCCGCTACAGCCGTCGCTGAACGGCGGCTGGGCCGGCTTTGCATCCGGCGGTATGGACGTCTATGCTGGCGCACCGCAACATAAGCCACGGACGCCTCCATGAAGAAGTATCTGCTCCCCCTCGCCGCCGCCCTCGCCGTGTTTGTCGCGGGCTGTTCGAACGGTGACGGCGGTGGCAAGGACGGCTCGGCCGAGGCCACACTCACGGTCGCGGCCACGCCCGTGCCGCATGCCGAGATCCTCAAGGAGATCAAGCCGCTGCTCGCGAAGCAGGGCGTGAACCTCGAGATAAAGGTGTTCACCGACTACGTGCAGCCGAACATGCAGGTGGCGCAGAAGCAGATCGACGTCAACTTCTTCCAGACCGAGCCTTACCTCGACGCGTTCAACAAGGAACGCGGTACCAACCTGGTCAAGGTGGTCGGCGTGCATATCGAGCCGTTCGGTGCGTACTCAAAGAAATTCAAGTCGATCGACCAGCTGCCCGACGGCGCCAACGTGGTGATCCCGAACGATCCGAGCAACAACAGCCGCGCCCTTCTGTTGCTTGCCAAGCACGGCCTGATCACGCTGAAGAACCCGAACGATCGCCTGGCCACCCTGAAGGATGTCGCGACTAATCCCAAGAACCTCAAGTTCCGTGAGCTCGAGGCAGCCATGCTGCCGCGCGTGCTCGACGAAGTGGATCTGGCCCTGATCAACACCAACTACGCCCTCGCCGCTGGCATGAACCCGGTGAAGGACGCGCTTCTGATCGAAGACAAGGATTCGCCGTACGTGAACTTCCTCGTCTCGCGCCCGGACAACAAGGACGACCCGCGTGTTCAGAAGCTCGCCGCCGCCCTCACCTCGCCCGAGGTGAAGGCGTTCATCGAGAAGAACTACAACGGTGCGGTGCTGCCGGCGTTCTGAGCCGGTAGGCCGAACACCTTGCGCAGGTAGGACACGTACTCCGCATCGTCGCTCATGTTCTTCCCCGGCGAATCCGACAGCTTTGCCACGGGCTGACCGTTGCAGCGGGTCATCTTGATCACGATGTTGAGGGGCGCGGGGCCAACGTCGTTGGTCAGGTTGGTACCCACGCCGAAGGAGAGCTGGCAGCGGCCCTCGAAATGCGAGTAGAGGTCCATCACCCGCGGAACGTCCAAGCCGTCGCTGAAGACCAGGGTCTTCGAACGGGGATCCACACGGTTGTGTACGTAGTGCGCGAGCACGCGGTCGCCCCACACGAAGGGATCGCCCGAATCGTGGCGCGCACCGTCGAACAGCTTGCAGAAGTACATGTCGAAATCGCGCAGGAACGCATCCAGCCCGTAAACATCGGATAGCGCGATGCCAAGGTCGCCCCGGTACTCGCGAGCCCATGCCTCCAGCGCGGCAGTCTGCGAATCACGCAGCCGCGGGCCCAGCGACTGGAACGCCTGCAGGTACTCGTGGGCCATGCTGCCGATCGGCACCAGCCCCTGGCGCATCGCGAACCAGACATTGCTGGTACCGGCCAGGTGGGTAYCCCACTCGGCTTTCATGATCTGCAAAGCCTCTTCGTGCCATGCGCGCGAGAAGCGTCGGCGCGTGCCGTAGTCCGCGATGCGGACGCGCTCGAAGCCCTTCGTGTCGCGCAACAGGGCGATCTTCGCGCGCAAGCGCGCCCTGCCCTCGTCGAGATCGGCCTCGGGATGGTTCGCCGCGAAATACAGCTCGTTGACGATCGCGAGCAAGGGCACTTCGAACATGATCGTGTGCAGCCACGGCCCGACGATGACGATATCGATCTCGCCTTCGTGCTCCGTCGACGGCGAGATGGTCACGTAACGGGCATTGAGATGGAACAGGCCGAGGAAGTCGACGAAGTCGCTGTCGATGAAACGCAGCGTACGCAGATACGCGAGTTCTTCATCACCGAATCGCAGGGAGCACAGATGGTCGAGCTCTTCGTGGATGCGTGTCACCAGCGGTACGAGGTCCACCCCCGGCGTACGGCAACGGAAGCGATATTCCACCTGCGCTGCGGGATACTGATGCAACACCACCTGCATCATGGTGAACTTGTAGAGGTCGGTGTCGAGCAGCGACTGGATGATCATGCGGTAGCGCCCGTGAGTGCGATCTGCTTGTTTACCGCGTCGATGAACGGCTGTGGGCCCGGCCAGGCGGTAATGCGCCCGAGCTTCTTGCCGCGGTGGAACAGGAAGAAGGCGGGAATACCGTGCAGGCCGAAGCGCGTGCCCATCGTCGGATCGTCGTACACGTTGTCGTGAAGCCAGCGCACCGCCGGCCAGACGAAGCGTTCGCTCGTCAGCAGGATCTGCCGCTTCGCGATATCGCAGTTCGGGCAATCGCGGCCCCAGAGAAAGAGGATGGCAATGCGGTTGTCGTCCGCGGCGAGGTCGGCGTCGAGATCCGCGTTGACGACGCGCGTCATCGGGAAACGCTCGAAGAACTCGGGAACGGTGGTGTCGGCCATGGGTAAATCCGTGATCGGGTCGAAGCCCCGACATGGGGTCGCAAGGGCGATAATCCGAGGGTACCGCGACAATGACGCAGCTACCGCTCCTTCCGGACCAGGGCCGATGAATTGACATCCTGTGGGCGCCGCGACACCTTGTCGCCTCGTAAAGCCAGAAGGACCCCGCCGTGCGCCTGCTGACCGGATTGCTGTTCGCCCTCTGCACCACGCTGTGCCAGGCCGCCACGCTTACCATCGACACGGGCCAGGGAAAGCGCTCGCTCACCACGGAGCAGCTTCTCGGCCGGGCGGACGCACGAGATCTCAGCGTACCGGACGACGTGTCCTATCACCGCACGATGTCTTATCGCGCCATTCCGATGAAAGCGCTGCTGGACGGTGTTGCGTCAGGCGCGCACCTGCAGTTCACGGCCCTCGATGGCTTCACCGCGGAGATTCCCGCCAGCCTGATCCTCGATACCCACGGCGCGGAAGCCTGGTTGGCCGTGGAGCCACCTGGCAAGTCCTGGCCTTCGCTCGGCGACGGCAAGCCCAGCGCCGGCCCGTTTTATCTGGTCTGGTTGCATCCGGAAGCCGGCCACATCGGCACCGAGCAATGGCCGTATCAGGTCGCTTCGATTCGCGTACTTGGTGACCCGGCCAGCCGCTTCCCGGCCATGCGACCCGCGCCGGGGCTCGCCGCGAACGACCCCGTCACGAAGGGCTTCGCCGTCTTCCAGCGCAATTGCATCACTTGCCACACGCTCAATGGCCAGGGCGATGCGAAGCTCGGCCCCGACCTCAACATCCCCCACAGCCCCACGGAATACCTGCGCGACGACATGCTGCGCACCCTCGTGCGCAACCCGCAGGATATGCGCCACTGGCCGCAGGCGAAGATGCCCGGCTTCGACCGGCAGACACTCTCCGACGCCGACCTCGACGACCTCGTCGCTTACCTCAAGCACATGGCCACCCGAAAGGTCCACTGAGCCAGCTTTTGTAGGAGCCGATTCATCGGCGATGGGCGCTCGCAGCGGCCTGGCCCGCTGCCGCGGGATCGCCGATGAATCGGCTCCTACCGATCGTGAGCCAGGGCCTGCAGTTGCCGGGTCCGCTCATCAGGAGCCAGCTTCGCCAGTGCCGACACCTTCGCGAAGAACACCGGCCACGCCCTGCCCGACTGCTCGAACAGCGTCGCGAACGACGAGGTCCACGTGTCGTACAGGCCGAATGGCAGCAATGAAGCATTGTTCAACGGCCGCGCCATCCAGCGGTCGTAGCGATGATCGCCGCCCGCCTCACCCGCACGCCACGCCAGATAGCGCCCGCGAAAGTCCTCGAACTCCTCGGCCTTGGCGACGCGCTTGGCATCGTCCGCCCATGGCTGCGCATAGATCGCCTTGAGCCGGTCGCGCAGCGCGAGCACCTGACCGGTAAATGCGTGATCCAGCGCGTCACCCTTCTCGTCGGGCGGCGGTAACTGGCGAGCCGCGCGCCATTCGCGCACGCCTTCCTGCTCGACGAAATTCGCATACGACTCGTTGAACGACGAATCGTCTTTCACGTAGATCTTCTGGTGCGCCAGCTCGTGGAAGATCGTCCCGACGAGTTCATCGTCGTCCCAGCGCATCATGCTGCTCAGGATGGGATCGGCGAACCAGCCCAGCGTGGAGTACGCGGGCACCTCGCCCAAGGCGACGTCATGCCCGAGGGCCTTTTCGCGCGCCGCTTCGCTATCGGCAAGATCCTTGCGGAAGAAACCCCGATACGCCACACATCCCGCGATCGGAAAGCAATGCGTCACCGCCGATACCGAGAGCTCCGGCGTGGCGAACACGTTCCACGCCACCCACGGCCGATCGAGCTGGACGTAGTAGGTATAGCTGCGGTTATCCGGCAGGTCGAGTTGCTTCGAGGCGAAACGCCGAGCCTCCAGCGCAAGCTCGAGCCGCTGGCGGGTTTTGTCGGGCGTCTTCGGATCGGCCACGACCTTGTCGATGGAGCGGCGTTGCGCGAGCAACGCCGCCTGTCCATGGGTCACGTGCGCGTAGTAGCCGAGCGAGCGGCAACCGGCGAGTACGGTGATCAGGGCAAGGAAGGCATAGCGCATGCGTGCATTGTGCCTGCATCGTGCCTGGCCTTCCCGACCTCAATCGTTCGAACCGCCCGTCATCGACTCCAAAACACCATCACGCCGGATCAGCCCGTGCATCAGGGCGGCACCCATATGCGCCAGGAAGGTCAGGAAGAACAGCCATGCCAGATACCGATGCGCTTCGCGGAGCCAGGCATACAGTGCCGGACCGGCGGGCAGGATCGGCGGCAGTTGGAAACCGGACCATAGCGTCACCGGGAAGTTGCCCGCCGAGAGCATGCCCCAGCCGATCAGCGGCATGGCGATCATCAAGCCATAAAGCATCCAGTGCGAACCGTGCGCGGCGAGCCTCTGCCACTCGGGCATGTCCGCCGGGAGAGGCGGCGCCTTGTGCGTGAGGCGGAAGCCGAGCCGGATCAAGGCCAGGATAAAGATCGTGATGCCCAACGGCCGATGGATAGACAGCAGCCATTCGTGCTTCGCCTCGACGCTGGTCACCATGCCGGCGCCGACGAAAAGCATCGTGAGGATCAGGATCGACATCAGCCAGTGCAGCGCACGGGCGAAGGGGTGGAACGTGTCGACGCGGCTCATCGCTGATCCTCCTTCGGATGGGCGGTGCCGGGAAGATGACCTTCCTCACCGGTACGACGCAGATAAGAAACCGCGTACGCCGCCGAACGCGCGACGATGATGGGATCGCCCGAAATCTCGATACCGCGCGGAAGGATGGTCGGATCGTAATTGACGTCGCGGCAAGGGCCGTTCGCCTGCGGCTGGGTGCTGTCGATCACGACGACGCCCGCGTCGATCGTCTGGCGGTCGTCCGGCCAGGCCTTCGTCGCATCGTCAACCGGGTCGCCGGGTGCGGCGAGGATCATCCGCAGGTGCCAGCGCACCGGCCCCTGGGCCAGGCGCCGGGTCAGGTCGGCATCGAGGTAGTCGGTGTCGCTGGCCGCGGGTCCGCCATCACCCGTCGCCGGGGTCTCCGGCACGACCTTCCAGCGGACGGCATGGCGTTGGCCGCTGGCGTCACGCAGGTAGAACGCGTTGATGCTCTGGTAAGTCTCATCGACATAACTGGGCGCCGGCTTGGCCGTCTTGATCCAACCAAGGAACGGACCCGTTTCCGGGTGGCTCATGAAGAAGGCTTTGGCCTTGTCCGGGTTCGGCTTGCCGGTGGCCGGATCAGGGCTGGTCGCCACGGTCAGGTCATAGAACGCTTGAGGCGTGGAGACCGGGAATACCGGCATGGCGTTCATGCCGGTCCGCCACTGTTCGCCGTCGGCGAGGTCGAAACGCAGAGCGAAGCTGCGGATCGGAACGCTGCTGTCGGCGGCATAGGGGTTGCCTCCCGGAAGCGCCAGGCGCCCGACCACAGGGGTGCGGCCACCGGCGAACAACGGGGACGATGAGTACTTGGCCAGCGCGCCGCTGGCCTCGAAGTAGCCACCGACGCAGATGCCCTTGGCATGGTTGCGACGAAAGCCGGGATGGTCGCCCCCACTGGCCTGCAGCGCGTTGATGATCCGTTTAGGGGTGAGGCGCGCCGGGGTAAGCCAACCGCCGACATAGGCGAACGCACCAGCGACAACTACAACAACAAGGCCTATCAGTGCCCAACGCCCGGCCAGGTTGGCCGGTGGGGGTCGCTTCTTGGGTTCTTGCATGGTCCTGCTCCTTCCTCGCGGGATCGCGTTTCAAGTGTGGGACGTACGCCCACGACTTTTATTCCCTTCCGGGGGAATAATCTCCCCCGAACGGCGTCTGACAGTCATGGAACGCCCAGGTACGAGGCCCGGCATGTCCGACCCGCGAATCGACGAAGCCCTTCGCCCGATGCTGCCGCGCCTGCGGCGCTTCGCGCTATGGCTCGCCCGCGATCCCCATGCGGCGGACGATCTGGTTCAGTCGACAGTCGAGCGCGCCCTGTCCAAATGGGCGTCGCGCCGTGAAGACGAGAGTCTGCGCGCGTGGCTGTTCGCGATCTTGTATCGCCTGTTCCTCGACGGAAAGCGCCGGGCCAGCCGTTACGCCCTGTTGCTGGGCAGCCTGCGCGAGGAGGAGCCGACCTGGCCCTCGGCCGAACGCGTCGCCATCGCGAACTCCACGCTCGCCGCCTTCGCGGCGTTGCCGGTGGAACAGCGCAGCCTGCTGCTCTGGATCACGGTCGAGGGCATGAGCTACCAGGACGTGGCCGATATCCTCGAGATACCCATCGGCACGGTCATGTCACGCCTCTCCCGCGCCCGCCGCGCCCTACGCCTGCTCGGCGAAGGCGGCGCGGAAACCCCTCCCCTGCGACTGCTGAAATGAACACCACGCCCCCCAGCGAACACGACATCCATGCCTACGTGGACGGCCACCTCGACGGCGCACGGCGCGGCGAAGTGGAGCGCTACCTGAGCCGTCACCCCGAACGAGCCGAGGAGGTTCACGCATGGCGACAGGACGCCCAGCAGCTGCGTACGCTGCTGGCCGGTGACCTCGGTACGACACCCGCGCAGGATGCAGCCATGGACCCGGTGGTCATCCGTACGCAGCGTCACGGCCGTCGCATGGCACGGGCCGCCATGGCCGCGGGGCTGGTCCTGTGCCTGGCCCTGGGCGGCATCGGCGGCTGGGTGGCCCGTGGCATGGGTAACGGCAGCTCGGCGCCGATGGCCGACGCCATGCAGGCCTACCAGCTACTCGCCGTCGATCACGGCGTGGGCATGGATATCACCACCGGCAATGAAGGCGACCTGCGGGCGTGGCTGGCCGGGCGCGTCGGTGCCACCGTGCACCTGCCCGACCTTGCCGACGCCGGTTTCCGGCCGATGGGCGGAAGGCTCTTTGCCACCGACCAGGGYCCGGCTGCGATGGTCCTGTACGACGACGGCAACGGACATACGGTGAGCTTCTACGTACGCCCACCCGGCGCCGCCCGGCACCTGCTGCCCCGCGGCGAGCGCGAAGACAACGGCCTGCTGGCCAATTACTGGTCGGATGGCTGGCATAACTACGCCGTGGTGGCGCTGGCCGACGCGGCAGGCCGCGCCGCCGCACAGCGCGTCGTCATCAAGTCAATCTGACGCACGTCCTGCTCTCGTAGGAGCCGATTCATCGGCGAATGGGTGCTGGCGGTAACGTTGCCTGCTGCCGCGGGATCGCCGATGAATTGCAGTGGTCAAGCTTTTCTGGACACCGGTGTAGGAGCCTGAGCCGCCAGTTGCTCGAAGAGCACTGGCGGGATGTCGTTTAGTCGCGAGTGTTGCCGTTCTAGGTTGTAGTAGATCAGAAAGTCGGTCAGCTCCTTCTCGGCCTCGGCGATAGATGCGTAGCCTCCTTCAGGTACCCACTCGTACTTGAGCGTCTTGAAGATCCTCTCGATCACGGCGTTGTCC
>NZ_JBFUIT010000150.1:0-9162 GCF_056401735.1 Luteibacter sp. P4_D7_3 | reverse complement strand
CGTTGTAGGAGCCGATTCATCGGCGATCCCGCGGCAGCGGGCCAGGTTGTCGCCATCTGGTTATCGCCGATGAATCGGCTCCTACATAGAGCGGGCTGACGCAAAAAAAAGGGGCGGCGCAGTGATGCGCCGCCCCTTTTTTTAAGGCACTTCAGGGCAGCGCGTAGCCGAACTGTTCGTTAAACTCCGCGGCGAACTGGTCGTACGTGAAGTACTGGTTCTGCGTGCCGGGGTGTTCGACCTTCAGCGCGCCCATGAGCGAGGCCATGTTGCCGATGGTCTTCCAGTCGTAGTTCTTCATGATGCCGAAGATGAGGCCGGCGCGATAAGCATCGCCGCAACCGGTCGGGTCGACGACCTTGCGCTCGCGTGCCGGCGGCACCGTGATGATCTCGCCACCGACATGGATGAGCGAACCGCGCGGGCCCTGCGTGATGATGTACGCGGTGACCTTCGACGCGATGTCGTCCGCGCTCCAGCCCGTGCGCTGCTGGAGCAGCTGCGATTCGTAGTCGTTGACGATGACGTACGTGGACTTCTCGATCATCGCGCGGAACTCGTCGCCGTTGAACAGCGGCATCGCCTGGCCCGGATCGAAAATGAAGGGAACGCCGCGCGCGGCGAACTCGTTCACGTGCTGCAGCATCGCTTCGCGACCGTCCGGTGCGACGATGCCGAACGAGTAGTCCGGGATGTCGCGCACGTGGTTCTCGTGAGCGCTGGACATGGCACCGGGATGGAAGGCCGTGATCTGGTTGTTGTCCAGGTCCGTGGTGATGAAGCACTGCGGCGTGAACTGGTCGTCGAACTGGCGCACGCCGTCGAGGCGGATGCCGAACTTCTCCAGGTGCGCGCGATACGGCGCGAAGTCCTGGCCCACCGTCGCCACCGGCATCGGTGCGCCGCCGAGCAGCTTGAGGTTGTACGCGATGTTGCCGGCGCAGCCGCCGAACTCGCGACGCATGGCCGGCACCAGGAACGACACATTCAGGATATGGACCTGGTCCGGAATGATGTGGTTCTTGAACTGGTCCTGGAACACCATGATGGTGTCGTAGGCGAGCGATCCGCAGATAACGGCAGTCATGCGTTAGGTGACCCTGAAAAGAATAAATGGCGCGGCCGTGACCCGGCCGCAGCGAGGGCCGAACGCGACGGGTTCGGCAAACCGACGGATCGTACCCAAAATCGGGCGCCGAGGCGACTCCCAAAGTCGTACAGATTTACGGGGTCGGGCGAGAATCCTCTCGCATCATCCGGACTTACAAGGCTTTCTTAACTTCTCTGCCCTTGCGTGGGGGAGTAGGCCAATCTAGACTCGCACGCTTACTTTTTCTTGCTACTGGCGTCCGCCGCATCATGTTTAAGAAGTTCCGCGGTCTCTTTTCGAACGACATTTCCATCGATCTCGGTACGGCCAACACGCTCATTTATGTGCGCGGCCAGGGAATCGTCCTCAATGAACCGTCGGTCGTCGCGATCCGCCAGGATCGTGGACCGGGCGGCCCGCGTACCGTTGCCGCCGTCGGTGGTGACGCCAAACGCATGCTTGGTCGCACCCCCGGCAATATCGCCACGGTCCGCCCGATGAAGGACGGCGTCATCGCCGACTTCACGATGACCGAAGCGATGCTGCAGCACTTCATCAAGCAGGTGCACCGTTCGCGCATGCTCCGTCCGAGCCCGCGCGTGCTGGTCTGCGTGCCTTGCGGCTCCACCCAGGTGGAGCGCCGCGCGATCAAGGAATCGGCCGAGGGCGCAGGTGCCCGCGACGTCTTCCTGATCGAGGAGCCCATGGCAGCGGCCATCGGCGCCGGTATTCCGGTGCATGAGGCCCGCGGCTCGATGGTCCTGGATATCGGCGGTGGTACCTCCGAAGTCGCGGTCATCTCGCTGAACGGCATCGTGTACTCGCAGTCGGTCCGCGTCGGTGGCGATCGCTTCGACGAAGCCATCATCAACTACGTGCGCCGCAACCACGGCACGCTGATCGGCGAATCCACCGCCGAGCGGATCAAGCTCGAGGTCGGCTGCGCCTTCCCGCAGAGCGAAGTCCGTGAGATGGAAATCTCCGGCCGTAACCTTGCCGAGGGCGTGCCGCGCATGTTCACGATCAACTCCAACGAAGTCCTGGAAGCCCTCCACGAGCCGCTGTCGGGCATCGTGGCAGCGGTCAAGGCTGCGCTGGAGCAGACCCCGCCGGAGCTCTGCTCCGACGTGGCCGAGCGCGGCATCGTACTTACCGGTGGCGGCGCGTTGCTGCGCGATCTGGATCGTCTCATCTCCGAGGAAACCGGCCTGCACGTGCAGGTGGCCGATGACCCGCTCACCTGCGTCGCCCGTGGTGGCGGCAAGGCGCTGGAGATGATCGACCAGCACGGCAGCGACTTCTTCGCGTTCGAATGATGGCCGCGCGCGACGGCGCGCTGGCCGGAACGCGCTGAGCCATGGCCCTCAATCGCGACGATCAGTCGCCGCTGTTCGCGCCCGGTGTGGCGGGGACCCTGCGCCTGATCGTCTATCTCGCGCTCGCCTGTGTGCTCATGGTGCTCGATCACCGCGGCGGCTGGCTCGGTAACGTCCGTTACGGGCTGTCCATCGTGGTCGAACCGATCTACCGGATCGCCGGCCTGCCGTCGCAGGGTTTCCAGGCGGCGACGGTGGCGTTCGCCGATCGCCAGCGCCTCACCGAAACGAACCAGCGCCTGCGCGAAGATCTGCTGCTGGCCAACGCCAAGCTCAATCGCATGGCGTCGGTGGCCGAGCAGAACCAGCGTCTCAAGGAACTGCTGGACACCCAGCACAGCCTCTCGCTCAACGTGCAGCTCGCGCGCCTCATCGGCGTGGACCTGGGCACTTTCCGTCACCGGATCGTGCTCAACGTCGGCGCGCGCGACAAGGTGCAGGCCGGCCAGGTGGTGATCGACGCACGCGGCGTGATGGGCCAGATCGTCGAAGTGATGCCGACCACGTCCGTGGCCATGCTGATCACCGACCCGAACCACGCCATTCCCGTGACGATCGAGCGCACCGGCCTGCGCACCGTGGCCTATGGGTCGCGCGGCGGCGACATGCTGGTGCTGCCCAATATTCCCGTCTCCGCCGACGTGCAGTCCGGCGACAAGCTGGTCACCTCGGGCCTGGGCGGGCGCTTCCCGCCGGGCTTCCCGGTTGGCGAGATCCGCGACGTCGCGCAGACGGCCTCGGGAACCTTCCTGTCCGCTCAGGCCCGGCCCGCCGCCGACCTCGATCGCAGTGAGGATGTGCTCCTGCTCCACGATCTCGCCGAACAGGACGGTCCGCCGCCCCTCGCACCCAATGCAGGGCCGCCGGCTGGCATGGCGCCGGATCCGAATGCGCCGCCGACCGCACCGGTGACCCCGACCCTGCCGAAGGTGACCTCGCCGACCACGACGCCGGTGCCCGCCCGCGCGGCCTCGTCGACGGAAACATCGCCAGCGGGGACGACGCCATGAACAAGCTTCGTGTCCGCCAGCTGTGGTTCGTCGCAACGCTGTTGCTGTCGCTGTTCCTGATGCTGATTCCGCTGCCGGGACCGCTCACGCCGTTCAAGCCGTACTGGCCGGCGCTGATCCTGCTGTACTGGTGCCTGCAGTCGGGCGATCGCGTCACGCTCGGCCTGGCGTTCTGCCTGGGCGTGGGCGCCGATCTGTTCGACGGCGTGCTACTCGGTGAACAGGCGCTGCGCCTTACGGCCATGGTCTTCATCGCGCTGCGCTTCCGCTCGCGCCTGCGCTTCTTTCCGATGTGGCAGCAGTCGCTGGCCGTGCTCGGCCTGCTACTGAACGACCGCGTGCTCCTGCTGCTCATCCGGGTGTTCGCCGGCGATCCGCTGCCGCCGCCGGAATACTGGATCTCGCCGCTGGTGGGCGCGGTGCTGTGGCCGTTCGTCTTCCTGATCCTCGACGACCTGCGCGCGCGTCTGCGCATCCACGACACATGAGCCGGCGTCGCGCCTCGATCAAGGAGGTCCGCGGCGAGGTAGCGCTGTTCCGACGGCGCGCCCTGGCGGGATTTTTCCTGCTCCTGCTCGGCCTCATCGCAGTGTGCAGCCGCTATGTCTACCTGCAGGTATTCCATCACGACGAGTTCGTGACGCGTTCGGAGCAGAACCGCGTAAAACCGCGTTCGATCCCGCCCGCGCGCGGTCTCATCTACGATCGCAACGGCGTGTTGCTCGCCGACAACGTGCCCGCTTTCCGCCTCGAAGTGACGCCCGAGCAGGTCGCCAACATGGACGACATGCTGCAGAAGCTCAGCGCGGTGGTGCCGATCAGCGACGACGACATCGTCACGTTCAAGAAGCAGGTGAAGCTGGGCCGTCGCTTCGAAGGCATTCCGCTCAAGCTCAAGCTCACCGAGGACGAGATCGGTCGCTTCGCCGTGAATCGCTGGCGATTCCCTGGTGTCGATGTCGTGCCGTATCTCACCCGGCGCTACCCGCTGGGACCCTCTCTGGCGCATGTCATCGGCTACGTGAGCCGCATCGATGCCGACGATCTGGACAAGATGGACGATGACGAGGAGGCCAGCTACAAGGGCACCACGCACATCGGTCGCATCGGCATCGAGAAGTCATACGAAAAACTGCTGCACGGCGAGCCGGGCTACGAACTGGTCGAAGTGAACGCGGACGGACGCACCCAGGCCGTACTCGATACCACGCCGCCGACGCCGGGCAAGAACATCTACCTGAGCATCGACGTGCGCCTGCAGAAGGCAGCACTGGACGCGATGGCGGGCCGTGCCGGCGCGGCCATCGCCATCGATCCGCGCAACGGACAGGTGCTGGCTTTCGCCAGCGTGCCCGACTTCGACCCCAACCTGTTCGTCAACGGCATCAGTTCGGTCGACTACAAGGCGCTGATGACGGCAACGGACACGCCTCTGGTGAACCGCGCACTGCGCGGCATCTACCAGCCGGGCTCGACGGTGAAGCCGTTCCTCGCACTGGGTGGCCTCACCATGGGCGTTCGCCGTCCGTCGGATACCGTGCTTTCCACCGGCGAGTTCTGTATTCCGGGGCAGAGCCGCTGCTACCGCGACGACAAGCGCGGCGGCGACGGCACGGTGAACATGGTTCGCGCGATCCAGATGTCCACCAACACCTATTTCTACCGGCTCGCACTCGACATGGGCATCGACCGCCTTGCGCAGTGGATGGGCGGCCTCGGTTTCGGCAAGAAGACCGGCATCGACCTCACCGGCGAATCGGAAGGGGTGCTTCCTTCGCGCGAGTGGAAAGCCAAGCGTAGCAAGGCGGGCTGGTATCCGGGCGAGACGATCATTTCCGGCATCGGCCAGGGCTACTGGGCGGTAACGCCGATCCAGTTGGCCCACGCCCTCGCCACCTTCGCGGGACACGGCGTGCCTTACGCACCGCATTTGCTGATGGATACGCAGGACGGTGTCGACAGCGCGCGGGTGCCACAACCGTTCCCGCCTACCGGCCCGTCGGTGATCCGCAGGGCAGCGGATTGGGACACCGTGAACGAGGGCATGGTCGCGGTGATCAACTCGGCCGGCGGCACCGGCAACAAGGCAAAGCTGGGGCTGGGTTTTCCCTTTGTCATCGCTGGCAAGAGCGGCACGGCCGAGCGCTTCTCGCGCAAATCCGACGCCTACGACACCAACAAGAACACCGCCTACCTGGCGACGCGCCACCGTGCGCTCTTCATCGCGTACACGCCGGCGGAGGCTCCCAGGATCGCCGTGACCGTGGTGCTCGAGGCGGGTGCGTGGGGTGCGGCGGATTCCGGTCCGATTGCCCGCAAGATCCTCGACCAGTGGGTCGTCGACGAGGGTGGGGTGCGCCCTACGGCCTTGCCGCCGGGTCCGATTGCCCTTTCCGACACATCCGCTGAGCCCGCACCTGCAAGCGCAAGCTCCGTCCAGGGCGCGCAACCTGCGGCACCGTCCAGCACTGATCTGCCGCCGGACGACAATGGGGAGGACCAGTAAACATGTTCGCCAACCTCTCCGTTCGTCTCAAACGCTTCGGCCTGCGCCTGCTCACGCGGCCGCGTCTCGATCTGCCGCTGCTGCTGGCCTTGTTCCTGCTCGCCTGCGCCGGCCTCGCCACGCTTTACAGCGCCGGCAACGCCAACCTGTCGCTGGTCGGCGGGCAGGCGGCGCGCTTCGTTCTCGGCGCGGTGTTGCTGGTGGTGATCTCGCGTATTCCGCCGCCCGTGCTGCGCTCGTGGACGCCCTGGCTCTACATGGGCAGTACGGCGCTGCTGGTGGTGGTGGCGGCGCTGGGTGAAGGGCGCGGCGCGTATCGCTGGCTGGATCTCGGGTTCATGCGCTTCCAGCCGTCCGAGTTGCTCAAGCTGACCATGCCGATGATGGTGGCGTGGTACCTGCATCCGCGGCAGCTGCCGCCGGGCTGGAAGGACATCATCGTGGTCGGCCTCATGATCGCCGTGCCGGCGGCGCTGATCGCCGAACAGCCCGACCTGGGCACCGCCTTGCTGGTGGCGGCGGCCGGCGCCTTCGCGCTGTTCCTGTCCGGCATGGCCTGGTGGCGCATCGGCCTGCTCGTCGGTGGCGCGGGCGCGGCCATTCCCGTGGCCTGGCAGTTCCTCCACGAGTACCAGCGCAACCGCGTGCGCACGCTGCTCGATCCCGAATCGGATCCCCTGGGCAACGGCTGGCACATCATCCAGTCGAAGATCGCCGTGGGTTCGGGCGGCATCTTCGGCAAGGGGTGGCAGCACGGCACGCAGTCACGCCTGGAATTCCTCCCCGAGCACACCACCGACTTCATCTTCGCCGTGTTCTCGGAAGAATTCGGGCTGATCGGCGTCATCACCATCATGCTGCTCTACGCCTTCATCATCGGCCGTTGCCTGTGGATCGCGATGAATGCGCGCGACACCTACTCGCGTCTGCTCGCCGGTGCCATCGGCATGAGCTTCTTCGTTTACGTGGCGGTGAACGGCGGCATGGTCGCGGGCATCCTGCCGGTGGTGGGCGTGCCGATGCCGCTGATCAGTTACGGCGGTACGTCCGCGGTGTCGCTGCTGGTCGGCTTCGGCGTCTTGATGTCGATCCATGCCAATCGCAAGCTCCACGATTGATGCCTGAACGCTTCCCGAAGCGCGCCCCGGACGCGCCTTTCCTGCGTGCTACGCTTCGGCGCATGGATGAAGTTCTCGCCGCGCACCGCGCACGCCTCGCACGTTTATTCCCGCGCCTCGCCGGCGCGATGATCCTCTTCCCCCTGCTGTTCGCCCCCGCGGTGTTCGCCGAGACCCATCCGGGCCAGGCGCAACTGGTGAGCGAAGTCGCGAAAGACACGGGTAAGAGCAAGGCATCGCTGAACGCGATCCTCGACGGCGCGAAGATGCAGCAGTCCATCATCGACGCGATGAACCGCCCGGCGGAAGGCAAGCCCTGGCGCGATTACCGGCCTATTTTCCTTACCGAGCAGCGGATCCAGGCCGGCGCCGACTTCTACCAGACGCATCGCGCCCTGCTCGATGCGATCGGCAAGAAGTACGGCGTGCCGCCGGAATACATCGTGGCCATCGTCGGCGTGGAAACCTTCTACGGCAAGAACACCGGCAAGTACAAAGTGCTCGACGCGCTGGCCACGCTGGCGTTCTATTACCCCAAGCGTGCGCCGTTCTTCCGCGAGCAGCTGAAAACCCTGCTGGAACTGCCGCCGAACCATCTTGCCGGTCCGCTGGACACGCTCACGGGCTCGTATGCCGGTGCGCAGGGCTGGGGCCAGTTCATGCCCTCGTCCATCCGTGACTGGGGCGTGGATTACGACGGCGACGGCAAGATCGACATGAAGGGCTCGATGGGCGACATCTTCGCCAGCGTGGCCAACTATTTCTCCCAGCACGGCTGGGAAACCGGCGGCCCGCTCGCCGTGCGCGCCCAGCCGGATGCGCGCGTGGTCGACCCCGCCGTGCCGAAGGACTGGCGTCCCGTGGCGCCGGTGGAAACCTTTGTCGCCGAGGGTTTCGCGCCATTGCAGCATTTGAATCCGGGGCGCGACGCGCAGCTGGTTCGTCTGGAGGGGCCATCGGGTCCGGAGTACTGGTTCGTCTTCCAGAATTTCTATGTGATCACCACGTACAACCGTAGTCCGATGTATGCGATGGCGGTGAATCAGCTGGCGCAGGCGATTCGGGAACGGACGCATGGGTCTGCGGCGCGATGAGCGGCGCTGGCGGGGGGGGTGTCGCTGATGTGATCTCCGTGCTTCGCAGGGATCGCCGGCATAGCCGGCTCCCACATACAGCCGGCAGTTTGCAGGCTTATAGCCGGCTCCCACATACAGCCGGCAGTTTGCAGGCTGTGGTGAGCACCCTGTGGGAGCCGCTTCAGCGGCGAAGGGTGCTGGCGACACGCCTCACCTTCATCTGCCTCGTAGCCATGCTTCTCGCCGCCTGCGGCGGTTCGAAGAATACCCGCCCGTCGGCACGCAGCAGCGGTGGCTCGTCGTCCTCCTCCTCGCGGGGCGGTCACGACGACATCAGCAAATCGCAGGGCTCGCGCTATCGCTCCAGCTCGGACAGCGTGCCCACCGAGATACCGGATGTCAGCAAGCTTCCGGAGCCCGTGCCGAAGGTGGAGCCGCGCGCGCTCTACGGCAACAAGTCGCCGTATTCCGTTCTCGGCCAGACCTACAACGTGCTGCCCACGCCGCGCGGGTACGTCGAGCGCGGCATCGCCTCGTTCTACGGCAACAAGTTCCACGGCTACAAGACCTCGAGCCTCGAGGAATACGACATGTATCAGTTCTCAGCCGCGCATAAGACGCTGCCGCTGCCGAGCTATGCGCGTGTCACCAATCTCGAGAACGGCAAGAGCGTCATCGTCCGCATCAACGACCGCGGTCCCTTCCACGAAAACCGCATCATCGACCTGTCCTTCGCGGCGGCGGTGAAGCTGGGCGTCTGGCCGAAAGGCACGGGCCTGGTCGAAGTGCGCGCCATCGATCCCAGTGAAGCGAACAGCGATCGCGGTGCGCCGTACGTGAACACCGCACCCAAGCCGGCGCCCGTGACCGCGCCGGTGCCGCCGCCGCGCCCGGCCTTTGCCGCTGCGCCGCCGGCTGCGCGCACGGCGCCGACGCCGGAGATGGCGACCTCGTCGCCGTCGTCGTCGTCTCGCTTCGTTGGGGCT